>NZ_JBMVQP010000012.1:0-95154 GCF_050522425.1 Myroides sp. C6-3
TAGTATTTCTTTGCTATCCATCATGATGCAAATATATTATTTTACAACTTCCTCCCCAACTTTTGCGCTTGATCCAAGTTTCTCCCGCTTATTTTATCCTAAATACCGATTCCCGATAACTCCAAACAGTAAATTTTTCTCTTTCAGCAAACAAAACCTTTCTGAATAAAATTTTTATCCTACAAATACACTATATTAAAGCTTTTTTATCCATAATCAACCCTTAATAGTAGTTAAAAAAACTAAATAATTACCTTTGCCCTGTTGTTTCCGATTAAAAAGTAAATCACATGCAAGAATTAATATTTATCGTTTCAAAACCACTCAATCAACAACTTCCTATACTATATTCAGTTATGAATATGCAAGGCATGTCTATGCCTTAAGAGAAACAAAGCTTTATTAATTTTTTGTATCAAACAAAAAAGGAGGCTTTGGTAGAGCCTCCTTTTTTTTCGTATCGTTTTTTAAGCAGCAAAAAACGATAGTCAATTGTATGCTGCTAAAAATAATCAAATTTTTAGTAAAAATGAAAAGTATTCAACTTCGGCTACTATTGAGTAGCTTGCTATTGCTATGCAATATAGCCTTAGCCCAGCAAGTAACTGTGACTGGTGTAGTGCGTGAAAACAATGGTGAAACACTACCGGGGGTATCAGTTCAAGTACAAAACACCTCTCAGGGTGTACAAACCGATTTAAACGGAACGTACAGCTTAACGGTCAACAAAGGAGATCGACTGCAATTCGAGTATATCGGATTTCAGTCACAAGTTATTCAAGTAAACAACCAAACAGTTGTTGATATCACTTTACTTGAAGATACTGTTAATTTAGACGACATCGTCATTGTAGCGTATGGTACACAAAAACAAAAAGCAGTAGTAGGTGCCATAAGTCAAATCAAAAGCGATCTTTTGGACAAACAGGTAGCTACTTCAGTAGTGAGCGCCTTACAAGGAACTGTTTCGGGTGTAAACATTATTCAATCGAGTTCACAGCCAGGAGAAAGTCCAACCGTACGTGTACGTGGGATTGGTTCGATTAACGCTTCTGCTGATCCGCTCATCATTTTAGACGGAGCGCCCTATTCAGGAAATCTCAACTCCATCAGTGCAGACCAAATAGAAACGATTAATGTACTCAAAGATGCCTCATCCACAGCACTATATGGATCTAGAGGTGCTAATGGGGTGATATTAATCCAAACCAAAATGGGCAAACGCCATAGCGATCCCGAAGTACAAGTAAAGCTGAGTTCCGGCATTGCCTTTGACGCCGTTCAAACACACAAGGTATTGGACACACAGGGATATACTTCCTATTTATGGGAAGGTCGAAAAAACAATTACCAATACATTTTAGGGCAAGACGAAACGACAGCACGCAAAAATGCATCCGATGGATTGGTGAGCTATTTTGGGTACAATCCTTTTGGAACCAACCAACCTATAGATTACAACGGAAATTGGACCGTCAAAGATCCTTTATTATGGGAGACGGATTGGAAAAAAGAGCTGCAACGCAATCAAGCTTTCCGCAAGGAATACAACTTCAATATTGGGGGTGGAAGTGATCGTACAACGTACTTCTTAGCCGCCAACTACCTCAACCAAGACGGGATGATTCAGACAGCTAATTTTGAGCGTACAACCGTTCGTTTAAATCTAGAAAGTCAAATCAACAATTGGCTACAAGTAGGTGCTAATTCAGCCTATGCTATTTCCAATCAGAACTATCCTACGCAAAGTGGAACCAATTTATATAGCCCTATGAATTGGATTTATGCAATGCCCAGTGTATTTCCCGTCTACAAAAGAGACGGTCAAGGTCAACTCGTTTACGATGCTTCAGGAGACGCCATATTTGACTATGGCAACGCTTCAAGCAAAGACAACAACAGTGTCCGACCTATCATGAGTGGAGAAAATGCAGTCGGGATCTTATACAATAACAGCACCATCAACCGACGTTCTTCCCTCAATTGGAATGGTTTTGCCAAAGTAGACCTAGCAGCAGGTCTTTCCTTTAAATCTAATTTATCCTATGAGCAATACGACTTTAATGTCAAAGAATACAATAATGCACAGTATGGGCAAGCGTCTAGCGTGCAAGGACGCGTAAAAAAATCCAAAGACACCGCTGAAACACTTAACTTCATCAATGCGATTCACTATGATAAAACACTGGGAAATCACCATTTTGCAGTAGATGGAATCACAGAAGCTTACCGTTTTAAACAAGATCTATTCCATGCCTCCTCCACGGGATACCTACCTGGTAACGCAGAAATCGGCAGCGGAACAGCTCTGGAGAGCATTGAAGGTTATGAAGTAGAAGATCGATTAACGAGTTATTTAGGGAGAGTGAGTTATGATTATAACAACACGTACTTTGTAGAAGGTTCATTTAGACGCGATTCGAGTACGCGTTTTGACAAATCTGTACGAACAGGTAATTTTTATTCTGTCGGTGGATCGTGGATTCTTTCCTCTGAAAACTTTTTAGCCCAAAGCGGGGTGATCGATTTATTAAAATTGAGAACTTCCTATGGTGAATTGGGAAATAATAACTTAAAAGACAACTACTTTCCCTATTTAAGACTATTTGAAACAGGATACAATCAATTGGATAATCCTGGAGTACTATTAGGTGATTTGACCGATCCTTATTTGACTTGGGAAAAAACAGCTTCTTTTAACGTTGGAGTAGATTTTAGTTTATTCAACAATCGATTAGAAGGTTCGATCGATTATTATAAAAAGAGATCTATTGACTTACTTTTTGCAATTCCACAGGCCTCTTCTACAGGAAGTCTCGAAATACTCTCCAATGCTGGTACCATCGAAAATTACGGATTAGAGGCGAGTGTAACGGCTCATCTCCTTCGTTCAAAAGAGTGGAAATGGGATACTACGCTTAATTTTTCAATTGATCGAAACAAGATTACCTCCCTTACACAAGACAGTTTTATCAGCGGTTTAAATCGTTGGGAAGAAGGTCGTTCGTTGTATGATTTTTATATCCGTGAATGGGCAGGTGTAGACCCCAATGACGGTTTTGGAATGTGGTATAAAGATGTAATCGATGCACAAGGCAACGTAACAGGTAGAGAAACAACCAAAGACTATGATGATGCTACGCGTTATTACAACCAATCTGCATTGCCAAAACTTGTCGGTGGTTTTAATACCAGTTTGTCATACCGAAATTTTGACTTTAGTGCTTTTTTCAACTTTAGTTTAGGTGGTTACATCTACGATAGTGACTATGCGGGTCTTATGGGAGGAATTTCCAAAGGATATCAAAGTACACCAGACCTAGTGGATCGTTGGCAAAAACCAGGTGACATCACCAACATTCCAATCCTTATCAATGCCTCGAACAACTTTGCAGCCACCTCAACGCGCTTTTTATACAAAAACGATTACTTGCGACTCAAAGCCATAACACTAGGCTACTCGCTTCCAGTCGAGCAGCTCCAGAAAATAAAGCTCAAACAAGCTCGTGTGTATATCCAAGGAGAAAACCTCTTGACGTTTCAATCCCATAAAGGGATCGATCCAGAACAGGCTATTAATGGAGTAACCAACTATCGCGTTCCTCTATCTGCAACGATTTCTATAGGATTAAACCTTAATTTTTAACTCGCTCACTTATGATACAATTCATTATAAAAGGCGCTATACTCGCCTTAATCACCAGTACAATTATTAGCTGTTCCTCAGATTTTTTAGACGATCCAAAACCCAAAGATAGCATAGCTCCAGCAATCGTTTTTGGAAGTAAAGAAGGAGCCACTTCATTTCTATCGGGTATTTTGCGCTTACAACGCATGTCATTAATCAACGACGAAGCCTCTGGACTTCACAGTATTTTATTTGCTCGTAGTGTAAAAGGAGGAGATCTAATCCAAAAACAAATCTGGTTTGGCGATGATTATGACTATCAGGTTTACGTTAGCACCGGAACACGCGCCATTTTTTCATGGCGGTTACCGTATAAGATCATTGATCAAGTCAACAATTTCATTCAAGGGGTGGAGTCAAGTACTAAAATCAGCTTAGCAGACAAAGAGGAGCTAATCGGGCAAGCGTTGGCCCTACGCGGGTACTATTACTTTCAACTGGCACTCGAATTTGGAGAAGCTTATCAAGCGACTGAGAACACCGCCTTTCCTCCTATTTACACAGAACCTAGCTCTACGCCAGCTCCTTTTTCAACGAAAGATGCTTTTTTTAGTCGAATTGTAGAAGACTTAGAAGACGCTAGCAAACGTTTGCCTCCAAGTAGGATTAACAAATCCTATATCAACAAAGCGGTGGCCCAAGCTTTTTTAGCTCAAGTATATCAATACATGGGAAAATGGGAATTAGCAGCACAAAACGCTACAGAAGCCTATGGCGGAAATCCCCTTGATGTGTTGAATGCAGAAGAATACAACAAAGGATTTGCTAGCATGAATGCGTCGGAATGGTTATGGGCGCTCCCTCAAAGCACAGACCAAACCGTGTACTATCGTTCACATCCTCACGCCATGATGGATCACGTTGCTGTTGCGTATCACGGGACATTTATTAACGACGATTTTGTTCAACAATTTAGCTCAACAGATGTGCGCAATCTATTTAGTAATTTCTACGAAAAACCCACAGGTGACTGGCAAGAATATGTCACCTCAAAATTCACGTTTACTTTTGATGCAGACATCCCTATTATCCGATACCCTGAACTTCTATTGATTGAAGCCGAAGCAGCTTATCATTTGGGTAAAGAAAAGCAAGCGACCGAACGATTAGATGCCCTTCGTCAAAATAGAGATACCGCAGCACTATCAAGTTCGATACAAGGGACTGATTTATTGGAAGCTATTCTACTTGAAAGAAGAAAAGAATTATACGGTGAAAATGGAGTAGAATGGTTTGACGCAAAGCGATTGCTAAGAGGAATCACCCGCACAGGCAATCACCGAACGAAGCTTTCACTATCCTCTTTAGACAAGCGTTTTCAACTACCTGTTCCTCAAGAAGAACTTGATGCTCGCAAGTAATCTAATCCCAATCAAAGGAACTTCTTTATAAAAAAGCCCGAAGCAAATTGCTTCGGGCTTTTATTTAATTGTGAAAACATTTTTTTTAAAACGCTTAACGCTGCTATTCTCTTACAACAAACTGAACACTTTTTTGTGTACCAGTGTCTTTCAACACTAAGAAATACGATCCGACAGCTACTGATGGTGGCAATTGAATTCCCTTATCAATAGAACCTTCAACAAAATCTCCTTGTAATACCATTTGCCCTTTTACATCGTAAATTACATAGCTCATTGCTTGTTGTTGATTATCATCTAAACGAACATTCAACATCTGTGTACGTTGCACTGGATTTGGATATACACCCCAATTCGCTTCTGTTTTATTTTCAACGTAAATCGGACAGCTCACAAGTTTCTTCCCGTTATGTAGGGTTAATACCACGTGATATGCTGCTCCTACTTCAAGAACATCTGTTGAAGTACTTTCTTTCTGCATACGATTGTTTCGTTCCGACAGATACTCCGTTTTTAAACCATTCATAAGCTTTGAATACATAACCTCCATTGGTTTCTTTATTGTTATTAACCAGTAGCACATTATTGTATTTCTCGTAGATTAAGTGAGTAGCATCCATCCGTTTCTCAATGTGTACGACATAAGTTTCCTCATCCATTCCACGAGGAGAAATTACCGTAATACGTTGCTCATACGTTCCTGGTTCTTTGACTGGTACTACAATCTATTTTGAAGGAATCACTTCTACTCCATCTGCAACCTGAACCTCAATGATCACTTGACTTTGTTCTTGATCACAACCCAGCTCCACAAAAACATCTTTTTCTGGTTTTCCATAAGAAACTCCATCAACAAGTAGATTCTCAATACCAACAGCTCGACTTGTTACTTCAATAGTATTAGAAACAGGCGTTGCTGCATTGTAATTCTCATTCCCATCTTGGTAAGCCGTTATCGTTACAAACCCTGGTTTTAAGAAACGGACTAATCCGCGTTCATCTACAGTTGCTATTGTTTGTTCTTCAGCATTATTGATGCGATAATAAACCGGTAATTCAACATTAGATGTCCCGGTTAACTGTAAGGTTGGTGTATCCTCCATCACAACAATCGATACCGTGCGGAAAGCGATCATTTGATCCGCTTTTATAATCGTCAAAGTACCATTTAAAGTCAAAGGTTGATAATCCGCACCATAATCAACAGTTGCCGTAACTTGATATACCCCTACATTCACTTGATCATTGTAGGTATACGAGATGATAGCATTTGGATGATCAACACCTGTTAACGCGAGTGATTTCACCTCTCCATCATACACAAACGTTTGAGAAGGCAAAGCAACCCCCAGTAATTTGGCTTTGCTTAATTTCGAAATCAGCCCCTACAAATGAACCAATAACATAGTTGGAACGCGCTTCCAAACTACCTTGATGAATAGCGTAAATCCCCAACTCTTCACCTGCCTCACGAACAAGACTTCCTCTTGTAGCATTGGCTTGGTGATCCCCTAACATCAATCCGTTTAACGTATAAGTCAATACAGGATCTGCTTGTCCATACGGTTTACTTTGGTTTTGGTTGACCACAACATGTAGCGTTGCTGGGGTGATTTTAAATTTTTCTTGGTTCGCTACAGTAAAGCTATAGTTTCCATGCGTGGTTCCTAGAGATCCTTGTGTATACATATACTGGGCTACATTTTCTCCCGTGATCCTACCTAATCGACCACTTAATACAGCAGCTCTTGTATCGTTAAATTTAAACCCTGTTACCGTAAAATCGAATACAGGATCCGCTTGTCCATATACTTTTTGAGCGCCACTCGCAGGGTATACACTCAATACTGCAGGATAGATTCTCAACTGACTTTCTTGGAACGTCATGATGTAATGCTCATCTACAACCTCCAAACTACCAACTTGAATCGCATAATTACCCACTTCTTCACCAGCAACTCTAGTCAATGTTCCACCAACAACACTTGTAGGTAATACCCCTTCTTCTAATCCAATAACTTCGTAGGATAAGGCTGGGGCAATCTCTCCGTATTCTTTTTGCTGTGCATTCGCTTTGACTATAATTTCTTTAGCCTCAATACTAAAGTCCGCACTGACCAACGTAATCGTATAATTAGGTTCAGCGGTTAAGGTACCTAGAGTAATTGCGTAGTCACCCATTTCCTCTCCGGGCTCTCTACTCAATGCTCCCGTTACTACAGAAGCAGTATCGTTGTATTTAAATCCAGTAACTTCATAAGAGAACACAGGATCAGCTTGACTGTACTGTTTACTTTGTTCCTCGTTTGCAGTAACAGTTAACACAGCAGGAGTTATTGTTAGAGTAAAGGTTACATCCTCCGCAGGCTGGAACGCACTATTCCCAGCTTGACTTGCTGTTACCTCCGTTGAACTCACTTTTTTAATCGTAAATTTCCCATTTTGAAAAATCGCAATAGTAGGATCTTCTACCACATAACTCAACGGTAAACCACTACTAGAAGTTCCATGAGCGAAAGGTTCCTCTCCATGGCCTTTCGTAATATCTTCCACCGTGATCACTTGTTCTGCCAAAGGCAAGGTTGAAAACACTACAGGACCATACCAATCCCCACAAGGCAATGCTTGTACATAGGCCTCATAATCTGTATCTACTTCAAGATCAGTAAACGTATAAGGTGAAGTTACATTATTCACCGTAGTTCCTTCCCCTTGTTCAAATCCAGCAAGTCCGTATTCAATGATAAATGCAGTTGCCTCAGATTCAATATTCAATTTTAGCTCTTCTTCCTCTAACTCAATTTCAGCCGACGTAATTTCCTTACAATTAATGGTATTCGAAATATCGAAGTCATCCAAAACAACAAAAAAATCTTCATCAATATCCTCAACATTGGCTTCAATTTTTATTTTAACGTAAAGACCAATATAGTCTTCAAGATCAAAAGAGAAGTTTTGCCAACCTTCCGTTTCATCACTTTCAATAGTAGCAATAGAAGAATAGGAAGAACCAAAATCAGTTGATAGTTGAACAACTACATTGCCCAATCCTTCATATGCAGGATCTCCATACCAATCCGTCAACAAATAGTTAAAGGACAACACATCTCCATTTTGAATTGGTCCGACTGTAATCGTTGAAAAACTTGCTTTATCAACTACATCCTCATCTCCATAGTCATATAAAACGGTGCTTAAACTAGTTCCATGATCCTCATCAATCTCATCAAACTCCCATTCAGACTGATGGAGTGGATGCCACGCAAGAGGAAAATCTTCTGTCTCTTCAAAATCTTCATGCCAAGGAGATGGAGTAACGAACAACTCATCTACCACCAGAGGTCTTGCCCATTCACTATCTCCAGTTGAACATGCAGATCGAACATAGAATTCATAAATTTGCGTATTGTTCAAATTTGTATAAGTATGTGACGTACTTCTAATATTAGTAGAGAGCGTACCTTCAAGACCTTCAATATCAAACCCTAGAGGTCCATATAGTATTTCAAAATTAGATTCACTACTTAACCAACTTAGCGTAAATCCAGTCTGATTAAAATTCGTTTTGGTCAGTCCTCCTGGTTTCATACAGCCAGCCGGACATGCACCAAGTGTTACTGTTTCTGTAACATCTTCTCCACAAACTACTGTTACCGTTCCTGTTTGGTCAACAGCGCCACCAACGATAATTTCATATTGCACCTCATTATCACAATCTTCATACATTGTGTCATCAATATCAATTTGTAAAGAATAAGGATGGTTTAGACCATAATAGGTTTCTTGAATCTCAAACTCATAACCATAATAAGGTCCTCCTCTTAGTACAACAGTGCCATCGGCATCCATCAACTTCCACGTAGTTACATCTCCATATTCAGGAAAGGTCAAATTGATTTCAATTTCACAGCTAACAGAATCTACAGGTGTAGTAGAACCATCTGTAATATTTAAAGTAAAATCTATCGCTTGACCATAGGATTCAAATTGCCCATCTTCATCAGGATCATAAATACTAATAAAACAAGGATCTTGAATCAATGTTGCCCCATACTCTTCCCAAGTCCAAGTTTTGGTTACTCGAATTCTCGTTTGTCCCAAAGAAGCTGTAGCAGGAACTGGAATAGTAAATGAAACCACTGTATCGTCATCTCCCCAAGAATATTCTATTACCCCTAGGTAAAACACTTCTCCCGCATCATCTAATACTCCATTTTGATTCCAATCGATAAAAGCGACTAACTCACCAATATCACCATATACATTCCCCTCTACCTCAATAGAGTAAGATTGTCCACGTACAATGTTAGCAATATCTGTTGTCCGATCGATTAATAAATCATCATCATTGCTGTTGCTAATTGACAATCCAGCAAATCGGATCTGCGTAATTTCTTCTACATCATCTCCCTCCACATCGCAATAGGACGAGGGAAACTGAGCAAAAGATACCTGTCCAATAAAACAGGTAATAAACAAGAGTAGTAGGTGAAAACCTCTTGTTCGTTTTCGTTTTCTTTGATTTAAAACGATAAGGTTAGTACTGTTATTCATATTTTATTATTTAGTTCGACAACACAAGGTTAGAAAAAGCTCTAAAAATAACATATAGCAACTATTTTAACCTATAAAAAGCAAAATAACCAATATTATGCTATTTTTATAGACAATTTAATAAAATAACAACACCAAGCCTCAACACTTTCTTTATTTTTTAACTTTTTTTAATAATAAGAATAGAAAACATACACCCCCTTCTTCTTGATCTAAAAATAACTTCCTTTGCTTGCCTACTTTCTGTTGTACTTGTTTCCCATTAAAAAGAAGTACAATTTGCTACCTGTCTATAAAAAACAAAAGCCAACACTTTCATAATCAACCAACAACAAAAGCGTTATACTTTTATAACCAAAAAAACTTGCAAAAGCAGAAATTCTATTCTATATTTGCACTCGCAATACGGAAGTAATGCACGATCTTATATAACAAACGCGAAAATAGCTCAGTTGGTAGAGCGCAACCTTGCCAAGGTTGAGGTCGCGGGTTCGAACCCCGTTTTTCGCTCAAGTAATTTAATTACGCTCGAGTGGTGGAAGTGGTAGACACGCTGGACTTAAAATCCAGTGAACAGTAATGTTCGTGCGGGTTCAAGTCCCGCCTCGAGTACAGAAGTCCTAAGTTAACGCTTGGGACTTTTTTTTTATACCCGTGTGAATTCCATTCACATCGATATTGACAATCTTGAATTTAGTACATTTTTATTATGAGCGCAATCGTTATTAGCCAGAAAGAAAATGAGACGTATAAGTTCACATTTGAACATCGCAGAGGACGAACTCTACTTACTAGCCAAGAACACACAACAAAAGAAGAGGTTTACGAGACGATCAATTATCTCAAAAACAACTTTACGGCTGTTGAGGCTATCCGTTTCAAAACACCTAGTGGAAAATTCTACTTTAAAACCGTTATTGAGGGCAATACATTTGGTACAAGTCGTCGATTCAATACTGAACTTCGTTTTGAAAATGGCATCGAAGAAGTAATTCAAAACTTTGTTTCAGCAGAAACCCTAGATTTATCTCTCGATATTTTCGGAGATTCCCCAGAAGAGTAGACAAAGTGTAAAAAAAGTCACTTTTCTATAAAAAACAAAATACTGATTATCAACAAAATAAATCTGAGATCAAAAAAAGTTTGATTTTAATTTATTTTTTTCTTGTGACACGCATTTTTTATCCTATATTTGCACTCGCAAAACAGTTCTAATACTGATGAGCAGAGGCTCGAGTGGTGGAAGTGGTAGACACGCTGGACTTAAAATCCAGTGAACAGTAATGTTCGTGCGGGTTCAAGTCCCGCCTCGAGTACAAAAGTCCCAAGTTAACGCTTGGGACTTTTTTTATACTCTTTTTTAGGATCAGGTGCAAAAGTTGGGGACTACGCAAAAAGTTTAGTTAATCTGAACAGAAAAAAGGACTTATCTCTTACACCTCTATACATCATTCTAAAGTACTTAATTTTAGCATTAAAGGACTCTGCAGAGGCATTGGTACTTCTGTCATTGAAGTAGTTTAATATATCTGCATAATGTAATATAAATGTTTTAGTTACCGTATTAAATTGTTTAATGTTCGTATTTTCTACTTGATTGAACCAATAGGCAAGTTTGGTCATAGCGACTTCTTTAGGTATAAGTAGATTGTATATCGCTCTTAACTTGTTTGTTAAGCCATATAAATTTTTACAAAAATATTTTTCAAAAAAAAGGAACCCAATACTTGTATTGGATTCCTCTATTACTTTATTTCAACGTTCAACGACTAACTTGCCGCTTCTAATCGTTGCATTAAGTTTTTATTTAACGCTTGCTCCGTATAAGCTAAATCTACGACTAATTCCGTCACATCTTCTTTACTAGGTAGCTCGTACATCGCATCAGTTAAAATTGCTTCACAAAGCGAACGCAAACCTCTTGCCCCTAATTTATATTCTAAGGCCTTATCCACAATATAATCCAAAGCTTCATCTGTAATAGAGAAAGCAATATCATCCATTTCGAATAATTTCACATATTGCTTAATCAATGCATTTTTAGGTTCGGTAAGAATGGCTCTAAGTGTCTCTTTATCCAATGGATTCATATAGGTCAAAACAGGTAAACGCCCAATAATCTCAGGAATCAATCCAAAGTCTTTCACATCCTTAGGAATGATGTACTGCATCAAGTTCGTACGATCAACTTTATCCCCTTCTTTAATTGAACTATAACCAACTGCTTGGAAATTCAAACGCTTAGAAATAATACGTTCAATCCCGTCAAAAGCTCCACCAGCAATAAAGAGAATATTCTTTGTATTTACTTCGATAAACTTTTGATCTGGGTGTTTACGTCCTCCTTTTGGTGGCACATTAACAATACTACCTTCCAAGAGCTTCAACAACGCTTGCTGTACTCCTTCTCCAGACACGTCACGTGTAATAGAAGGATTATCGCTTTTACGCGCAATCTTATCGATCTCATCAATAAAGATAATTCCGCGTTCCGCTTTTTCAACATCGTAATCTGCAGCTTGCAACAACTTGGTTAAGATACCCTCAACATCTTCTCCCACATATCCAGCTTCCGTTAAAACTGTTGCATCGACAATTGCCAAAGGCACATTCAACATTTTAGCGATGGTCTTTGCGACTAATGTTTTACCTGTTCCTGTTTGCCCAACCATCAAGATATTACTTTTTTCGATTTCAATCGCCTCATCTTCTCCATTGATTTCTTGTAACAGGCGTTTATAGTGATTGTAAACCGCTACCGCCATCACCTTCTTTGTTTGATCTTGGCCGATCACGTACTCATCTAAAAAGGCTCTAATTTCCATCGGCTTCTTCAGCAATAACGCACTCGACAACCCTTCTAAATGCTTGGCATCTTCTTCTTCAAGGACGATCCCATAGGCTTGATCCACACAACGATCGCAGATGTGTGCATCAATTCCCGCTATAAGAATATTGGTCTCTGATTTTGGACGTCCACAAAACGAACATCTCATCTCTTCTTTAGCCATAAATTATTCTCTAATTAGTACCTCATCAATCATACCATAAGCCTTTGCTTCCTCAGCAATCATCCAGTAATCTCTATCACTGTCATGATGTACTTTCTCCATGGATTGCCCAGAGTGCTTAGCGATGATTTGATACAATTCGTCTTTTAATTTTAAAATTTCTCTTGCTGTAATTTCGATATCCGATGCTTGACCTTGCGCTCCACCTAAAGGTTGGTGAATCATCACACGTGAATGAGGTAAAGCCGAGCGTTTTCCATCTGCACCTGCACAAAGTAAAACTGCCCCCATTGAAGCTGCCATTCCCGTACAAATTGTAGCTACATCAGGCTTAATGAATTGCATTGTATCATAAATACCTAAACCAGCATACACTCCCCCACCCGGTGAATTCACGTAAATACTAATATCCTTTTCATTGTCAACACTAGATAAGAACAACAATTGTGCTTGAATAATATTCGCTACATAATCGTCAATCGCAGTTCCTAAAAAGATAATACGATCCATCATTAAACGTGAAAAAACATCCATTGAAGCCACATTCATTTGGCGTTCTTCAATGATGTAAGGAGTCATACTGCTTACGATCTTATCGTAATACATACTATTTATACCGTGATGCTTGGTCGCATATTTTTGAAATTCTTTTCCGTAGTCCATAAACTATTGCTTTTTATGATTAAAAAAATAAGCGTCTATTCATTCAAATAGACGCTCAAATATACTTATTTTTCAGGAAAGAATTATTCTCCGTACATTTCCTTAACGAAATCTTTGTAAGAAACTTCTTTCACTTTTGCTTTTACTTTATCTGTAAATAAAGCAAGCATTTTTTCGTTCATTGCTTGTTCAGAAATACGTCTTACCTCATCTTGGTTTGACATAACTCTAGCTACGATATCTTCAACTGTTTTATCATCTGGTTCAGTTTGACCGAATTGAGCCAACTGTTCTTTGATCAATTTAGTCGTATACGCTTTGATATCTTCGAAAGTCAATTGTAACTCATATTGCGTCATTACTTTTCCTTCGATTAATTGGTAACGCAATCCTTTTTCTGATTTTTCATACTCATCAGCAGCTTGTTCAGCAGTCATTGGAGTCTCACCAGCAGTCATCAACCATTTTTTCAAGAATGTTGAAGGCAATTCAAAAGAAGTTGTTTCTAACAAAGATTCAAAAACATCGTTTAAGAATTTTTGATCCGCTTGAGAAGCGAATTGTTTTTCAGCATCTTCTTTAATTTTTTCTTTCAATTGCTCAACAGATGTTACAACATCTTGACCAAATAATTTATCGAAAAGCTCTTGGTTTAATTCTGCTTTTTCAGACTCGTTAATTTCATTGATTGTAAATACAACATCAACTTCTAATCCGTGAACTTTATCGTGATCAATTCCTAAAACATCCATTAATTTGTGATCGTCTTCGAATAAACCTTTAGTGTTTACTGTAACTTGGTCACCCACTTTTTTGTTTAAGAATTTCTTTTGGTTTGTTTTTGTTCTAAAATCAGCAACAGCGATAGTTACCTCCTTGTTGATTCCTTCTTCTTCATTTGTAAAAGTACCTACTAATTCAGAAGTTTCTTCCACTGCTTCTTTCGATACTAATTTTCCGTATTGCTTTTGAATATACTCTACTTGCTCTTCTAACATCGCCTCATCAGCAACGATATTAAATTTAGTTACATTCGATTTTCCTTCTAAGTCTACAGAAAACTCAGGAGCTAAACCTAATTCAAAATCAAATTTTAATACATCAGCATCCCAGTCAAAGTTCTCATTCATTACGGGAAGAGGATTTCCTAAAATATCTAATTTTTCATCTACAAGATAATTGTTCAATTTCTCTTGCAAAATTTTGTTTACTTCTTCGAACAATACTGATTTTCCGTATTGTTTTTGAATTAAACTCATCGGTACAGCACCTTTTCTAAATCCAGGAACATTGGCGTTCTTTTTGTAGTTAGATAACACAGTATCTACATTACCTTGGTAATCTTCTTTTGCAAGTTCAATAGTAACAATTGCATTAAGAGCATCTACATTATTTCTTGTAATATTCATTTTTTGATGTATTTACATATAAAATTGGGTTGCAAAAATAAATTATTTTTACAACCCGTCCAACTTTTTAAGTATTTGTCTTTCAACTATTAAATTTTTTACATCTTTCTTGGTTCCTCTTTTAAGAGAATCCCATTTACTATCGATTGACAAAAGACAAGGATTAAGCTGAATAACAAGGCATACCAAAATCCGTCAACCTGAAATCCACTAACAAAATAGGCACTTAGCATAATGATGATCGCATTGATAACGAAAAGAAATAGCCCCATGGTAACCAGGGTAGCAGGAAGTGTCATAAAAACCAAAACAGGTCTTACGAACACATTGAGCAATCCCATTACAACAGCAACCCAAAGTGCGGAAGTCCATCCTGTAACATGAACCCCTGGAAGCAACCAACAAAGGAAAACAACCAAGGCAGTTGTAACTAATAATCGAATAATAAAACTCATATTTTTACTTTTTAATTCTGAAGTACTAAGGTAGGTCCTGGATAAACAGCAGGATTAACCAAAGGAATATTTGCTTTATAGTGTTTGTTAATCACGCGTAAGATTTCTGCCGCAATAAAGGCGTACCCTCTAGGGTTTAAGTGCACCCCATCAAGTGAAAATAGTACGGTGTTTAGATTTCCCATTCCCTTAAAGTAATCCGCCGTATAGATTTGTCCATCTTCAACTCGTAATCCACTTACAGCTTTACGCATTAGCTCATTCATATCTGCAACAGCTAATCCTTTTTCGTTTGCAACAGATTTAATAATTGTATTAAAGGCAACAGTAGCCGCTTGAACTTTCTGTTGTTCTACGGAATTAAGGACAAATTTATCGTCAATTGGGAAGGTAATTCCCTTAATCAACATGGCGTCCATAGCTGGATTTCCAGTATTGAAAGGAGCTCCAATTTGAGCTCTACTTGTCAACAGCATTAAATCTTTTGCCGTAGCGTGTCTTGCCTGTCCAAAGCTTTGAGCGATAAAGGCAATTTCAGGATCTGTAATAGGAAAAGGGAATTTTCCAGATGCTACTAAAAATTTAATTGTACCCGCGATTTGAGGTTCTAAATTAACCAACGTTTTATCTTGAATCAACAGGGGGTTTGCTTTGTCTTTATCCAACAATTGCAAGCGATCTCCTTGACCAAATTGCCCTAAAATTTCTTTAAACATCCCAACTAACATATTCAGCTGATCAAAAACAGCTTCTGGTGTTTGTCCCGGTTTCACAACCGCATCAGCTGTAATTGGATTATAGGGTACTGTAGTAAAGTATGGAATTGTTGTCACATCAGGAACAGTAGCGAGCACTCCTTTTGCCCCACCACTTGTCAACGTATTAACAATTCCTTCATAGGCTACTTTAAACACCCCTACATGCGTAATATCGTTTCCTCCATATTGAGTCAAATCCGTTCCGTTTGCTTGTTCATTTTGATCCACTCCTTCACCACCAGAAGTAGCATAAGCTAGCACGTCATTTGCACCAATCCAATTAGTAAAAAACGTTGGTTGTAAACTCATTACATCAGCCATTACTGTTGTTTCATCCGAGGTAGCAGTACGTACAAAATAAGGATTAGCCTTACCTTGTTGCATATTGCCCAAGCTTCCATAACCCGGTGCGATCAGATGAAACGTTTTCGCTCCAGGCACCCCTGCATTATGATAGGCCTTTTGACTTCTTTTTGTTACGTCTAACGTCACCGTTCCCGATTTATTTTCAGGGCTACTTGTAGACATATTCATTACAAGTTTTGTATCAAATCCAGGCATTGCAGCCCCTCCTATTAACATTCCTCCCACATCATTTGTATCGTCATCTAAAGGTGGTTGCGTAAATTCACCACCCCCAACGATGCTAAATTGTTGAGCTAATATATTAGGGAAAGAGTTCTTTTGTCCAGAGCGATACAATGTTCCATCCATATACCCTGCCGTTAGAGAATTTCCAATAGCAACATAGGAGGAGAAATTTGCCTCACCAGCGTAATAAGTCCCCGAATTTATTTCATCTTTAATAGAAGGCTCACAAGAGGCTACTAAAAAAGCCATAAGAGGAGCTATATATAAATATTTTCTTTTCATCTTAAATCATTATTTCATTAAAAACTATAGGTAATTCCTATACCACCACTAGTCACTGCAGATTTATATGTCCCACCAAAAGAAACATTTTGTCCATCTTCGTGATAGTAATCATACGAATTGTGTGTATCACTAAAATGTAAATAAGAGAACACAAGATCAATTCCAATACCATTTTTAAGTTTATACGTTAACCCTCCCGTGTATGCTCTTGAATCATTTCTCGGTGTTTCAGGGGCAAAATACCCTTCTTGCACTGGACTTTCATCATAATACCACCCCGCTCTAAGTGTCAGTTGATCATTTACTGCATACTGAGCTCCAAAGCGATAGGTACTAGAGTCCTTGTAATTTCTCGGATTAACTGAAGTACCCAATGGACTATCTACGAAATCGATAACCAAGGCATCATAAACTTTCCAAAACGTTCTGTTGTAATCAAAAGCCAACACCCATTTATCCCAAGAGTACGAAGCTCCCACTGTTAGTTCCGCTGGCAGAGGCATTTCGGCTTTAATTCTCCCATCCTTAAACATGGCTGCGCCAAAAGCAGGTGCATTTGAGAATTTAGCCTTTCCACTATTTTCTTTCATAATCACTTCAGAACGATAATTCATCCCTAAGCGCAAATGATCGTCTACATTCACCAAATACCCAGCAGTCCATCCCCAAGCTGTCACATTTTTCGCTTCAATTTCTACACTTGTGCGTTTGCCTTCTTCATTGGTCATGCTTCGAGAAACATTACGATCAAAAGTCACCCCCCCATTAACGAAGATAGGTCCCCCACCAAAACTGAAGTGCTTACTTACTTTAACAGCAATAGTCGGTTGAAAGTAAAAGGCTTTTAAGTCGATGTTATTGACTAGATGCGACCCTTGCCAATCTCTATCCCAATCTACCGCACTTC
The DNA here is from genome assembly GCF_050522425.1 of Myroides sp. C6-3. Classification (NCBI taxonomy): domain Bacteria; kingdom Pseudomonadati; phylum Bacteroidota; class Flavobacteriia; order Flavobacteriales; family Flavobacteriaceae; genus Myroides; species Myroides sp. C6-3. Next base: position 17,683 of record NZ_JBMVQP010000012.1, read on the forward strand.
CATAAGGCGTATAAACAGCTAACCCAACAGTCAACCAATCCGTTGCCTTATAGGTCCCATAAAGATAAAATGGAGTTCCAGGGTTACGCGTATCATTTTCCCAACCATAGGTTTCATTTTGAAACTTTGTATCCGCGACTAGATAGTTCATCCCCGCAGAGAAATTAAACTTATCATCTAGATAAACCGATGCCGCAGGGTTAAAAAATAGAGATTCCGCACCACTACTAATAACAGCCACACCAGCATGTCCCATTGCAAGCTGTCTATTTCCTTGCATACTAACGCGATAACCACCTGCATACGTTGATGCGGTAATTAGGGTTAAAAGAGACAATGACAATACCTTTTTTATCATAATTAACTATTATTTTATTTCACATATAGTAAATATATAAAGATATAATAATTTGACAAATTTTTAATACACACTTTAACATTCAAAAAGAAGATTTAGAAACTTTTCTACTGCTTTTTAGAAAAAATCTAAAAAAACATTCCTTCTTTTATATCATTTTTTCAACTATTGCTTTTTAGCATTGGAGAAGAGATGCTTTTTTTAAGAAATTATTTTGTTAGAAAGTAGTACAATAAAAAAAAGCTACCCTGTGACTACAGAGCAGCTTTGTGAAATATAGATTTAAAACACGTGATTTAAGCGCTAGTATTGCAGGTAAATCCAACCGGTATATACATCATTCAAAATATTTTTCATCACGTAGAAATATGTTCCAGAAGGCAGCAATTGACTACCTGCGTTTGACTGGCCAAACCATTCTTTTTCATACCTTCCTTTTTCGTAGACTATTTGTCCTAATCGATTATATATTTTAATATTCTTGACATTGTAATTTGTCAAATCTAAGAAGTCATTTAACCCATCGCCATTAGGTGATATTCCCCTTGGAATAAACACTTTTTGATAATTGATATCCATACAGGTATCACACGCTACAACAGGATCTTCGTTTTCTGGAGCCTCAACCGTCACAACGTTAACAAAGGTTTTAAAATTAGTTAAAGGAATGGTTAATGTCACTTCGTAAGTCACTGTATCACCAACATCCAATCTAGCAATTGTATCAAATAAATCGCCACTGCCCGAAGTACCTTGTGTGCTAGTCCAACGCATATCAATTACACCTTCTGGCATTTGATCTACCACTTCTACATTAACGGCTGATCCCGGTCCTTTGTTTTCTACCACAATGCGATAAGTCGTTTCTTGACCGGGTGTAAAATAGGTCAGTCCATCGTCTTTTACAGCATGCAAATCCGCTTGATATAGGATTGTTGCAATAGTAGGATCATCTTGTTCTGGAGTTTTGGGATCATCAGACACCTTTGTTATTACCCCTGTTGTTGTTTGAGCAACTAAAACAGCCTGATTTACAACCTCTTTCGCTCTAAAATCAGCTTCAGTAATAGTATGATATGCCGTAACAGTTACTGTTTCACCAGGTGTTAATTGAGTAATTTTTGATGGCTTCAACGAACCTGCATCAGCATTATCATCTGTAATTTCAATAGCTGTAACAAGGGTTTCTCCAATGTTTTTCACCACAATTTCATACTCAATTTTATCGCCAATACGATTGTATTCTAAATCAACTACCTTTTTGGTAAACGACAGCTTTCCAAGTGTTATAATAGCTTCAGCAGTGTTGTTAGCTAAATTTGGATCAATAGCCTCGCCTTCAACTGTGGCTTTATTAAGGTATTCTCCTTCTTCAATAATTTTAACTCTAATTTCTATTTTCACTTCCTCTTGAGGAGCTAATTCACCAATGATCCATTTTCCGGTAGAAGCATCATAGGTACCTTTATCCGCGTCATACCCAAGAAACTCATATCCCGACGGCAATTGATCCTCTACCACTACATTTGGATCACTAAAAATCTCATCCAGATTCTTTACCGTAATTTCAAAAACAGCAAACCCGTCATTTTGAGATTTTACTTTTTTGGTTATAGCCAAGTCTACACAGGGTATAACTTCAACATCTAAAGCTAGGGAACGATTACTCCAACCGCATTCCTTTTTAATTCGAACGGCATATAATCCACTTTCCATAACATCGATATACGATTCTGTTGTAACCGCAATAGACTCTCCATTGAGAAACCATTCATATTCAACAGAATCCTCTTCCGACTGCAAACGGATGGTACAATTTTCATTTCGCTTCACTTCAATTGGCGCTTGTGCAGCTTGTCCAAAAGAAGAGAAAAAAGCAGACATAGAAAACCCATCTCCTTGTTGCACTAAGCTCACGGTAAGCGGAAGATCAGATCTTAAAATGATATTTTCTGGATTCCCAATAGAGGTATGGGTAAATGCAATCATATACAAACCACTATCACCTAAAGGCACACGCGTTGTATTCGTTAACGTTTCAATATTTTGATTGTTGACAAACACAGGTTCTGTTTGATGTTCAATAACAGCAAATCCCATATAAGGCAATCCATTGTCATTGTAATTGACAAATTTCTTCGTTTGTATATTGATTGATCCTGCACAACCTCCGATGGGAAGTACAGTGGAAATATCCGTTTCACACTCTACAGCAGTACCCGCATAAACGATAATCTCTTGATCAGATACAATCAAACTTGACGAATTTCTGTTTATTCCGTCTCCGTGATAAAAGGAATAATAGTCCCCTGCATTGGCCAACACTTGCGTAACCAACGCACCCGAGGCGGCCCCTTGTGCCGTATAACTTTGTATCGTAATAGTTGTATTGTCTTTTGTAGCGACAATTAAACTTTGTTCTGGTCCTAGCGATTGTGTGCGTTGTGAATCAGTAGGTACAGCACCTTCTCCCCGCACAACTAGATAGCGACTTCCCAACATATGCACAGGAGCCACTTGATCGAACGTTCCATCTTGCCCATTAATTCCTCCAGGTCCACAAAGCCCTGGTGTATCTCCCCAGTTCCCAACATTGACTACAACAGATTTAGTTGCCTTTACATAGCTCCCCAAAGGCGCTTTAAACAACCTACTTTGCCCTTGATTTAAAACAAAAGTATCCACAGTGGCTCCTTGTTGAACTTCTACTGTCGTCTCATCTTCTGTAGCCATAACTGCGTAAACAGGAGCATTAGCATATAGTCCTTGTGTACTAGTTCTATAGTAACCTAAGCGAAACTCAACCCCTAAACCCTCTTCACCAAAACTCACTAAAGAAGCATTTCCCTTAATATTTTCAACCCCCAAGGACGTCCATCCTACCGTCGCATCTGACGCTATATTCCTAAGGTTTATTAACACAGGTTCACTAGCTTCTACGACCAAACCGCGATCGTCATAAGTCGTATCCACAGCATTCCTAGTCAATCCATTCGCTTCTCCTTGAAACCGATAAGAAACGGGATTATTAGCTGTAACAGTTAAAGTTGTCAACTCCGTACCATCACTCTTCTTCAAGATAACATCAACCGGATCGACGGATAACGTCCCGATGACAATTTGATTTGCCGTACTCCAATACTGCCATGGAGCTGGTGCGATAAAATGTTGTTTATAGTACTGTGCGAAAACAGCATTGCTTAACAGCAGGAAAATACCGAGTAAGAAAACATTTTTTTGTTTCATAGTTGTAAGGGATTCTAAGATTTTTCACTTCAAAACCAACAGTAGCCTGTTGATTTCAGCGTTTAAATAGCTACTTCTCTATCTCGAGACAAACTAAATTAAGTTAAAATAAACTAAATAACAAAGAAACAAACAAATAGTATAAATAAAAAATTAAACAATTCCATTATTTAACAAATTAAAATCTGTTTTTCACATAAATAACACTGTTTTGTATAAAAAATAAATCCAACACAGCTACCACTTCCTTTTATTTTTACTCAATCTAAATACAAATAAAAAACTAATCCCTTAAAAAAACAAGAAATCTCTTTTTAAAATTCTCTCTTTTCCTTAGTCCACTAAGCTTTAGAACAAATCAAGAGAGGACAAAAAAAACCCTTACATCTTCTGTAAGGGCTTTATTCTATTGTAAGTTTCGTTTACTTGGTCAAAAAACGCAAAACAAGTTCAAAAAACAGCTGAGGATTTTCAGCATGTAACCAATGTCCCGCATTGGGAATTGTCTCAATTACTGCTTGAGGAAAGTGCTTTTTGATACTCGCATGATCTTTTTCTTGAATATAGTTTGAGGCACCTCCACGAATAAAAAGGGTAGGTTTCTCATATAACGCCTGTGGATCGATTCCTTCTCCCACGACATTCTCATCTTGATTAAATGCTTCTAAATTGAAGCGAAAAGCCAACTGATCTGGTTCTTTCCAATACAAGCTTTTCAATAAAAACTGTTTGGTTCCAAAGTCTTTAATACGCGTACTGATCAGATCATCCACTTCCTTTCTCGAAGGCTTACTCGAAAAATCAACCGCATTTAAGGCTGCTAAAATATCTTGATGATGTGGAGCATAAGAGCGAGGTGCAATATCAGCTACAATAAGTTTCTCAACTCTAGTTGGGTATTTTGACGCTAAATGCATCGCTACCTTTCCTCCCATTGAATGTCCTAAAACAAGGGCATCACAAATATTGTAGTGATCCATATAACGAATAATATCCTCCACCATCACTTCATACGACCAATCGTCTGAATGAAAGCTTCTACCGTGATTTCTCAAATCCAATAAATGCATTTCATACCCCTTTTCGACCATCTGTTTACCGAAGGTGTTCCAGTTGTCAGACATCCCAAAATACCCGTGTAAAACAAGCATTGGAATTCCGCCTTCTCCTTCTATTTTTGAATATAAAATCCCTTCCATTAACTCAATTTTTGAATATACATATTGACTACATTTTCCAATCCCAAATACAGTGATTCCGCAATCAAGGCATGTCCGATAGACACTTCCAACAGATTGGGAATATTGTTTTTAAAGAATTGAATATTATCTAGACTCAAATCGTGACCGGCATTAATTCCCAAATCCAATGCAACAGCTAATTCAGCAGCTTTAATATACGGATCTATTCCTCTTTCATTTCCCAATCCGTACTGTGTTGCAAATTCTTCTGTATACAACTCGATACGGTCCGTACCAACTATTTTAGCACCTTCTATCATTTCAAGAACCGGATCCACAAAAATAGAAGTGCGAATACCTTGTTGCTTACACTCTTTAATTACATCGGTTAAAAAGTCTTTGTGTTTCACCGTATCCCAACCCGCATTGGAAGTCAATGCATCTACAGCATCAGGCACCAAGGTTACTTGTGTAGGTTTACACTCGAAAACGAGTTTTAAAAAGTTATCCATTGGATTGCCTTCTATATTGTATTCTGTATGTACAACGTGCACTAAATCTCTTGCATCTTGATAGCGAATATGACGTTCATCAGGACGAGGGTGAATGGTCACCCCAGCCGCTCCAAATTTTTGAACATCTTCTGCCACTTTTATTAAATTAGGTACATTACCTCCTCTAGAATTTCTTAAGGTAGCAATTTTATTGATATTTACAGATAGCTTTGTCATAATTAAGATATTAAAAAACAAAAATACAAAGTATAATTAAGGCTTATTGGTTTATTTTTAATTATTTTGCAGTTGGAAATTAATAGAACCTATTTTGACGAACGTTGAATCATCTTTACTTGTACTTCCCACCCTCACTCTTTCCACACTGGTACATGAGGCACTTGCTATTTTAGATCAGCATGACTATTCTCATTTAGCCGTCGTGGATGCGAACCGTATTTGGTTGGGAAATCTGGCTGCATCCTTTCTCTATGAAGTTGACGAAGCACAAACCATAGCTTCGATAAGCTATCATGCTGAATCCTTTTACATCCAACCTACAGATGATTTAGCTAAAATAGCAGATACTTTTATTCGAAACAAATGTGATGTACTTCCAGTTCTGGGCGAAGAACACCACCTTATCGGGATGCTTCCAAAGGCAGCTATAACTGCAGACCTCCTACAAAGCACCTTTCTAACAGAAGTCGGAACAACTGTATTGATCGAAAATGAAACAGTGGACTGTAGTCTTGCAAAGATCACACAACTAGTAGAAAGCAACAACAGTAAATTACTCGGTATTATTGTATGGAATACCTTTGAACACAAAACACAAATTCTCTTGCGTCTGACACAACATAATGTAGATACAATTATTCAAGACTTACGCCGTTTTGATTATACCATTGTTTCACAACACGAGGAAGATTTACACCAAAACAAACTAATCGATCACTCCAATTATCTAAACAAATTTTTAAACCTATAGTATGAAATTTGCAATTTACGGGCAAACCAATAAAATCATCGTACAAAACATCGTTAATCGCCTTTTTAAAGTTTTCGAGACTTATACACCTACGATTATTTTCGAGCGAAACTTTTACGATCTTTTAAACGAAAAAGAAATACTTCCAACCACATATGAGACCTTTGACAATGAAAATGAACTGCCATTGGATGTCGACTTTTTCATCAGTATTGGTGGAGATGGTACCATGCTGAGGGCTGCAAATTTCATCAAAGACAAAAATATTCCCATTGTAGGAATCAATGCGGGGCGTTTAGGCTTCTTAGCGAATATTCAAGAAGACACTATTGAAGAGCATTTACCTCATTTGTTTAAAGAGACCTATAAGTTATCGAGAAGAGCATTACTTACTATTGCTTGTGATCCAGTATCTAACTCGAATTTCGACATCAATTTTGCCTTAAATGACATCACCGTTTCGAGAAAGAACACAACCTCAATGATTACGGTAGAGACTTACCTTGACGACGAATACCTCGCCACTTACTGGGCGGATGGTTTAATTATATCTACACCTTCGGGATCAACGGGATATTCGCTAAGCTGTGGAGGTCCCATTATCGAACCAGAAACAGGTTGCTTTGTTCTGACGCCTTTAGCCCCACACAACCTAAATGTTAGACCTTTAGTTATTCGAGATAACTTAACGATTAAATTAAAAGTCAACGCCAGAGAGAGTCAATTCTTACTTTCAGTTGACAGCAGTACACAAGCCGTAAACAATGAAACGGAAGTAACCATATCCAAAGCACCTTTCACCATCAACTTGGTTGAATTTCCTCAACAAAGTTTTATTAAAACGCTGCGAAATAAGTTACTTTGGGGGGAAGATAAACGCAATTAAAGCAACGACGAACAACTTTTTTTATTACATTTATTTTTTCTATAACTCTTTTTTGTTTGAATTTATCCTAACAAAATCTTTTTTTTCAAACAAAGAGACGTCATTATTACTATATTTGTGAATTATTTTAACAAAATGAAAAAGGCCTTAATTACATTTATCTTACTACTTTTCATGCCTTTAGCATACGCTCAAATCCATGAGGTAGGCTTTGGCTTAGGTGGTACAAACTATGTTGGAGATATTGGATCCACACAGTTCATTAATCCTAAAAATTTAGGCTATAACGTTTTTTATAGATGGAATAAGAGTCCTCGACATTCGTATCGCCTTAGTTTTAGTCAACAAAAACTGACAGGAAACGATGCGGATGCTTCAAGTGAGAGTAGAAAAACACGAGGTCTCCGTTTTGACAACACCGTTCAACAATTGAGTTTAGGTCTTGAATTCAACTTTTTTGAATTCGACTTACATCAGCAGAATTTTGCTATGACTCCTTATTTATATGCGGGTGTGTCGGGAATTCGCTACTCAGATTTACACTTTAGAGGAAAGAGACTTACGAAAGGAGATAAAAAATACACGGCAGCAATTCCCTTTGCTGCTGGAATGAAAATTCGAGCTACCCCTCAAATTAATATTAACGCAGAAGTAACTGCAACTTATAGTTTTACGAACAACTTAGACGGCAGTAATCCTTCTGGATCCAAAATGGAAAATTTCCGCTTTGGAAAAAATGGAAATGACTGGTTTTTCTATTCAGGCATTACGATAAGTTATACTTTTGGACATAATCCTTGTTATTGCGCAGATTAAATGAAATTGAAAGAACAAATTAACATGAACCAACTACCAAAGCATATTGCGATTATCATGGATGGCAATGGTAGATGGGCTAAACAACGAGGTTTTCTTAGAACAATTGGCCATGAAAATGGTGTAAAATCATTGAGAACCACTCTAAAAGAATGTGGAGAACTGGGCATTAACTATTTAACGCTCTATGCTTTTTCTACAGAAAATTGGAACAGACCCAAACATGAAGTAGACAAGCTAATGGAGTTATTAGTCAAATCACTTACCAAAGAGCTCCCTACTTTCATGGAAAATGGAATTGTACTGAATGCAATCGGAAATCTAGAATTACTTCCAGAGAAAGTTCGTCGAAACTTGGCTTCAACAATTGACAAAACGAAAGAAAACAAAAGGATGACTGTAACTTTAGCACTTAGTTATGGTGCTAGAGCAGAAATAATACACGCAATTAAGGAAATTTCTATTAAAGTTAAAAATAATATAATTTCAGAAGACAATATTGACGAATCAATTATTAATGAGCATCTTTACACGCATAATATGCCTGATGTTGATTTGTTAATACGCACAAGTGGGGAACAGAGAATTAGTAATTTCTTACTCTGGCAGATTGCTTATGCTGAATTATATTTTACAGAGGTATTATGGCCCGACTTCTCAGAAGATGAACTTTATCGTTCAATTCTATCTTACCAACAAAGAGAGAGAAGATATGGAAAAACGAGTGAACAAATTAAATAAAAACGAAAATAATGTTTCAAAAAGGCATCTCACTTTTTGCCCTGTTCATTGCAGGTCTAATTTGTAGCAGTGTTCAAGCACAACAAGGAGACTATATTCCTACCTTAGAAACCCCTAAAACTTATATTTTAGGAGATATAAAAGTTACTGGTAAAATCAATTACAACCCTCAAACTGTTGTAACGTTTACAGGTTTAAATAAAGGTCAAAAAATTTCTGTTCCTGGAGAAGAGATAAGCGATGCATTAAAAAAACTTTGGAAGCTTGGTTTTTTTAAAGACATCAATATATACGAAACATCTGTTGTTAACGATACGATTAACCTTGAGCTATCTTTAAACGAGTTACCTCGCTTAAACAGTGCAAAAGTTAGAGGCTATAAAAAAGCAAAATCGGAAACTGTTATCAAGGAAGCAAAATTGACGAAAGGAAAAATTGTCAATGAGAACTTGCTTTCAACTACGAAATACTACCTTTTAAACAAGTATAAAAAAGACGGTTTTTACAATACTAAGATCACACTAAACACGGTACCTACGGATTCGACAGGTCGTTATGTAGATTTACTCGTGGGGATTGATCGCGGAAAAAAGGTGCGTATTTCGGATATTCAATTTGATGGAAATGGTCATTTAACAGATAAACAACTGCGCAAAGCCTTAAAGGACACCAAAAAGCGCAGTCCCTTTAACCCGCTTCGAATCTTTAAACCTTCCAAATTCATACAAACAAAATATGAAGAGGATTTAACGCGTTTAGTAGACAAGTATAAAGAAAAAGGATATCGCGACGCTCGTATTATTGCAGATACAACAGCATATAATCCAAAAACGAATCGCATGGCGATTAACATCGATGTAGAAGAAGGAAACAAATACTACATTGGAGATATCCGTTTTATTGGAAACACCGTATACACCAACAACCAACTTAGAAATATCCTGGGCATTGGAAAAGGCGATGTTTACAATGGCGTGTTGTTAAACAAGCGAATCAACGATCAAACAGATCCTGATGGATATAACTTAACGAACCAGTATCAAAACAACGGATATCTTTTCTCGAACATTACTCCGGTAGAAGTAAAAACAGCGAACGATACGATTGATTTTGAAATTCGAATCACGGAAGGACCAATTGCACGTTTCAACAACATCACCGTTAGAGGAAACGAGTACACCCACGATCACGTTATTCACCGTACCCTAAGAACGAGACCTGGAGAAATCTGGAGCAAGGCGATGGTAATGGAAACAATGCGTCGATTGGGGCAGTTAAACATTTTTGATGCTCAAGCCATTGTACCGGACATTTTAAATGCCGATGCCGCTGCAGGAACAGTAGATGTTGAATGGTCAGTAGCAGAAAAGGGATCTAGCCAGGTTGAATTACAAGGAGGTTACGGTGGAGGAGGTTTCATCGGAACGTTGGGATTGTCTTTCAACAACTTCTCTTTGCGCAATATTTTCAATAAAAAAGCATATCACCCTTTTCCAATGGGAGATGGTCAATCGCTGTCTTTGAGATTACAAGGAAGTTCGTATTTCCAAACCTATAGTTTGAGTTTCTCAGAACCTTGGTTAGGTAAAAAGAAACCAGTAAACTTATTTGGTACGATTGCTTATAGCAAACAAAACTTATACGACTACTACAGTAGAAGAACAGACCGCAGTAGAGGTTTTGATATTACCACCCTTCAACTAGGAGTAGCTAAGAATTTAAGTGTACCTGATGACAACTTCGTGTTGTCACATACCTTGAGTTTCCAATACTACGATATGAAAAACTACAACACGGGATTATTTACCTTTGGAGATGGTTCTTCGAGAAACTTGTCGTATCAAATTGAACTTTCTAGAGATAACCGCGGGATGGATCCAAACTTCCCTACCTTTGGTTCATACTTTAGTGTAAGTGGAAAATTCACTCCGCCTTACTCTTTATTCAACAATGTTGACTATAAGAATTTAGGGAATCAACAAGACTATAAATACAAATCTAAGCCAGGTCAAATCGATCCCAATACAGGATTAGTTATCCCTACAGGCACTTATTTAAATGCAGCAGGGCAACCAGTAAGCAACTGGCAAGATGCTATGGCTGACGCAAGTAAAGTAGACCAAAAAAGATTCAATTGGTTAGAATATTATAAATTAAAATTCAAAGGTGATTGGTATACCACTATTTTTGATAAATTAGTATTCAGAACAGTTGGTGAGTTTGGTTATATGGGGGCTTACAACAACAACCGTGGAATTGTTCCGTTTGAGCGTTTCTATGTTGGTGGAGATGGATTAGTAAACTTCTCTTTAGATGGACGTGAAGTTGTTCAATTAAGAGGGTACAAAAACCAAGCTTTAACGCCAATTAATCAATACGGAGAACAAATTGGAGGTACGATATACAATAAATTCACCCTAGAATTACGTTATCCTATTACACTAAAACCAAGTGCATCTGTTTATGTATTGTCATTTGCAGAGGCGGGAGCAGCATTCGATTCATTTAAAGACTACAATCCATTTGATTTAAAACGATCTGCTGGATTAGGTGTTCGCGTGATTATGCCAATGTTTGGTCTATTGGGTATTGACTTCGGATATGGATTTGATGCACCTCCAGGAATGACACAAAGAAATGGTTGGGAGACTCACTTTATCCTTGGACAACAGTTTTAGTGATACACTTTGCTAAAATTTAACAAATTATGAGGTATCTTTTTATTTTTTTAATCAGTATTTTTGGTTATTCTATTTCCTTAGCCCAAGGAGGGTCTGCACGAGTTGCCTATATTGATATGGAACTAATTTTGCAACATGTACCAGAGTACACGGAAGCAAGTGCACAATTATCGAATCGAGCCGAAGGATGGAAGCAAGAAATTGACAAAAAGAAAGAAGAGATAAAGAACCTCAAAACGGATTTGGCAAACGAACGCGTTTTACTAACCCGTGATTTGATTAATGAAAAAGAGGAAAACATTAGTGAACTCGAAGACGATCTTTTAAAATATCAACAGAAGTATTTTGGTACAGACGGCGAGTATTTTGCTCAAAAAATAAGCTTGGCAAAACCGATTCAAGATCAGGTATTTGCAATGGTACAAGATATTGCAGAAGCGAGAAAGTACGACTATGTTTTAGACAAAAATGCAGAAACTACGATGCTCATAGCGGATAAACGATATGATATTAGTAATTTAGTGATTCGTCGCATGACTTCTGCTCGTCGAAAACAAAATATGACAGCCGAACAGGTGGAAGCGGTTGAACAAGAGGAAAAAGAAGAAGACGCAATTGCTTTGAGACAAAGTCGACGCGAGGAACAACAACGCAGAAGACAGGAAGCTGAAAAACAAATGCGTCAAGAGCAGAAAGAGGAAAAGCAAAAACAACAGCAAACCAAATCAGATCAAGAGCAAATTAGCCAAGAAGAATCGCTAAAACGCCAACAAGAAGAAAGACTCAAAGAGCTGGAAGAAAAAAGAGAAGAAGCTGAACGCTTAAGACAAGAGAAAATTGAAACGCAAAAACAACTCTTAAAGCAAAAACAGGAAGAACTCGAACTGAAGAAGAAAGAGGAAAAGCAAAAAAGAGAGCAACTTCAATTAGAGCAAGAAAATAAAATTAAGCAACAGCAAGAAGAGGCAGAGCGAAAAAAGAAAGAAGAACAACGAAAAAGAGAGCAACTTCAGTTAGAGCAAGAAAATAAAATTAAGCAACAGCAAGAAGAAGCTGAAAAGCTTAAAAATGAGAGAGAGCGAAAACTACAAGAAGAAAGAGAAAGAAAGCGTCAAGAGGCAGAGCAACAGCAAAAAAACAACAAAAATGAAGAGCTTGAAAAATTAATTGCTGAGCGAAAAGCTGCTGAAGAAAAACGCAGAGAAGAAATTGAACAAAAGAAAAAAGAAGCTTTAGAACAGCGTCGCAAACAAATTGAAGAAACGCAACGCAAGCAAGAAGAAATAAAAAAACGAGTTCAAGAGGAACAAGAAGAGAAACGCAGAAGAATGCTTCAAGAACAAGAAGAACTGAAAAGACAAATTGAAGCCGCAAAAAAGTAACAAGTAAAATAATATAAAAAACGAATACAATGAAAAAAATGAAATCCTTATTGATTGCAGCAGTAATGTTTTTTGGCGTTAGCTTAACTACAGCAACAGCGCAAACGAAAGTTGCACACATCGATGTTCAAGCTTTAATTACAGAAATGCCTGCTATGAAATCAGCGGAGGCAGAATTGAAAGCATTAGGTGAAAAATATCAAAAAGAATACGAAACAATGGTATCTGAGTATCAAACGAAAGCTCAAAAGTACCAAGGTGAAGCAGCTAATGTTGGAGATGCAGTAAACGAAGAAAGACAAAAAGAAGTAGAAGGACTTTTACAACGTATCCAACAATTCCAAACAACAGCTGGACAAGAGTTACAAAAGAAAGAAGTTGACTTAACGCAACCGATCTTTGAAAAAGCTAGAACAGCAATCCAAAAAGTAGCACGCGCACAAGGTGTGCAATATGTATTGGATTCTTCAATGGGTTCTGGTGTTTTATTAGCTGATGGTACAAACTTAGCTGATGATGTTAAAAAAGAATTAGGTATTAAATAATTCATTATTATAAACAAAAAAGTCCGTTATTATGACGGACTTTTTTATTTTTGTTCTACTTATGAAAAAAACAAATCCAATTGGACTTTTTGATTCGGGGATAGGTGGAACTACCATTTGGCGTGAAATTAATACATTAATGCCCAATGAAAACACCCTGTTTTTAGCTGATCAAAAAAATGCACCCTATGGTACACAGACCAAAGAAGCTATCATTGCCTTATCGCATAAAAATGTAAAACACCTCGTTGATCAAGGATGTAAAATTATTATCGTTGCTTGTAATACTGCAACAACGAATGCTATTCAAGAACTTCGCGCCTCTTTTGATATTCCCATTATCGGAATTGAACCTGCAATCAAACCTGCTTCTTTACTTACTAAGACCTCTACAATAGGTGTTTTAGCAACAAAAGGAACGATTACCAGCGATTTATTTACAGCAAAGCTTAAACTCTACCCTAACGTAAAAATAATCGAACAGATCGGCTATAATTTAGTCACACTTATTGAAACAGGCCAATTGCATTCCCAAGAAATGAAAGCCTTATTGGAATTATACTTAATTCCCATGGTAGAGCAAGGTATGGATACCCTCGTTTTAGGGTGTACCCACTACCCTTACCTTACCCCTATCATCAAAACGATCATACCCGAAAGTGTTTTAATCATCGATTCAGGAGAAGCAGTAGCGAAACACACACAACAAATACTTCGAGAAAAAGACTTGCTCAACGACACCCATACACCAGGAGATTGTATCTTCTACAGTAACATCGATACTACTGTTCTAAAGACGTTTGTTCCTTCTCACTACCGCGTACAGAAAATTCAATTCTAATTGACTGTTTCTTTGTTGGACGCTCTTGGTGCTTGGCGTTTAAAGAAAATACGATCTAGTTTAGCAAAATCTACAGTTAACTGTTAACAGACAACAGCTAACAGTTATTTGAAGCCTTTTTAAGCGCTTCTCTTGATTTTATACTCTCCTATAACTAAGCCGTAAGATCGTTGCTACATACAACTGCAAGACCTTATTATTACCTATTAAAGTAGATCTTCTTTCGTGTCTTTTGCCTCTTCTTCTTTAAACCAACTTGAATACATCACGTAGTTTGTTGCAATACGTTCGATTTCATCTGCAAAATCAGATTCATTAAGCTCCTTTACCTTTCTTGCGGGTACGCCTGCGTAAATACTACCAGACTCTACGATGGTATTTTGCGTAACTACGGCACCAGCCGCAATGATTGTATTGCTATGTACCACGCAATTATCCATCACTATAGCTCCCATCCCGATGAGTACATTGTCGTGGATCACACAACCGTGTACCATCGCCTGATGTCCTATGGACACATTATGCCCTATAACAGTAGGGTGTTTTTCGTAAGTACAATGAATGATAGCACCATCTTGAACATTAACCTTATCCCCGATAACGATGGAATTCACATCCCCGCGTATCACAGCATTAAACCAAACACTACAAGACTTTCCGATTGTAACATCACCTACAATCGTTGCATTTTCAGCTATATAACAATCCGATTCGATTTGAGGATATTTACCTCTAATTTCTTTTATAATCATAAACTAGTTCTTAAAAAAAATGTCCCGATAAAGATCGGGACATTTTTTTATTAATCGTGTAAGTTTGGACAATTACAGTCTAACGAACTGCGTTTTGCAAACAGGTTAACTCCTAAAGTAAATAAGTGGAAACCTCCAGTATTAAACGAATTATTTCCTAATTGGTGTGTGTACGTATAAGTCAAACTAAAACTCTTGTACGATCCCCCTATTAGAGGGCTCAAGCTTTGAAGCGCTTGTTTTTTTGTATCACTACCTTTTATATACTCTGCGTTATCAAAGTCACGTCGGTAAGAAACACCCGCCCATAGTTTTGCGTCATTCAATGTTTTATACACTTTCATGTTCACATCTACGAGTTTTAGTTCCGTTTCTTCCACGTACTGAATCAATACAGAAGGCTCATACATCCAACCACCGTTGAATTTCTGATTACCAAAAGTATAACCTCCACCTAAGATGTAACGGCGTAAATTATCACTTTCAACATCTGTATACAATTCTCTTTTACTTGAAATCGCATTCTTTACGGTAAACATAGAGAAGAAGTTCTCTTTGTGATAGGCAGCTCCGAAATCGACAGTAAAGTAACTATCTTTTACTTCTAAACCACCACTCAATATTGGGTCATAAACAGAACCAAATTTTGTTTCGTCTAGTGTAATTCGGGAAAACCCAGCACTCATACCAAAAGACAACATATTCAACTCATAACGCGACTCACTGAATGTAATGTGGTGGGCATAAGTAAGCTTTGCACCAGCTTCAGAATGATACCCATTCTTATCAGAGAAAGCAATGATACCAATACCCGATCTTTCGCCGATGCGGGTATTAGCAGTCAATGTTTGTGTTTGGGGAGCGTCATCTACGTCTCCCCATTGTTGTCTTATAGCTCCTCTTACCTGTGTACTATTTTTCAATCCTGCCATCGCTGGGTGAATCAAGTAATAGTTATCAGATAAATAATCCGAATAGATAGGTAATCCACCGTCTTGCGCATTACTCATTTGAGTAACCAGTAACGCAACTGCTAAATATCTTTTCTTAAATATCTTCATATCCTAAATTATCGTTTTAATGAGAAATGTCCTTTAAATTGAACTTTTCTAGGAACTCGGTTCGTTTCTTTAGCCTCTTCTAGATAATCTACAGTAAACCAATAATCTGTAGATGGCATTGGTTTCCCATTAAATGTTCCATCCCAACCTTCTTTAGAAGGACTTAATTGTTTCAACAATTTACCGAATCTATCATAGATATAAATTACAGCTTCTGGATGTCCTTTCAGTGATGAAATGTTCCAAGTATCGTTAAATCCATCTCCATTCGGTGTGAAGAATTTTGGATACCCTAAAACAAATATATCAATATATTGAGGACAAACTGATTTTGCGTCTTTAAATCTTACCCAAACTCTGTGTGATCCATTGGCTACATCATAGAAGAATCTTGAATCTTGATAAGCTCCTTCATCTAATGCGTATTCGTAAATACTAGATTCCATTGGAGAAGCAATCGTTACTGTGATTTTCTCATCACCGTCTAATTCACCAATTAATCCTTTAGAATCCGCTCCTTGTACTTTGATGTCGATTTGATCTACAAAAGTAAGAGTTACTGGACTACTAGCAGTTGCACATTGCTGTCCGCTGTATTTCACAACCACTCTAAACGATCTTCCTAAAGAAATATTTTCTACCACATAGTATGGATTCGTTGCACCAGGAATCGCTATAAAAGCACCTGTCGCATCAGCATATTCCCATTGGAATTCGTAATCTTCACCTCTGTACCCAGAGTCAATTGTATATGGATCGATCAATTTACCTGTGTTGTAATCCACACAAAGGATAGATCCTTGTAATACTGGAGCAATTGGACTTTCCTCTACTGTTAAAGTAAAAGTAACCTCAGCTGTACATAAATAACTATCATCTGCCGTATCGATACGTTTAACAACTGCAGTTATTTCGTGCGTGCCAATTGGCAATTCAAAACGACCTAACTGAGCCGGATCAATTGCAGCATTATTATAATAATATGTAACTCCTAATTCTGCATCAGGAATCGCTTGTATTCCTTTAATCTCAGTTGTGAACACATTTAAATCGAAGCGAGCAGTACCACTAGGTCCAGTTGGCGTAGCACATTTTTCGATTCTCGATTTATCTGTTAGATCGATATCTGTAGCAAATACTTTTTCCTCAACCTTTAAGGTAATTGGTCCAACATAAGCACAACCTGAATTTTTATCTACTACACGAACCCAAATTTCTTGTTCTGTTTTATCAAAATTAGTGTACGTATAAGGTGGTGGCAATGCAGCCCCAACATTATCACCTAGAGCATCTACCTTTAATACATAGAAATAAATATCCGTGTCTTCAGGATTTCTACCATTTAGAATTTCATCCATTTTCTCTGTCAAATCAAAAGTTGAGAATCCAGTTGAATCCACTAAACAATGTACGAACGTAATGTCATCAAACTCTGGTAATGGATTAACCACTAATTGAATTGGAACAACTACAAAACATTCATCACCTAAATCTCTTGTTACGCGAACATATACAGTTCTCGTTGAAGATGGATAACGTCTTGGATAAAGAATCTCTTCGTTTAAGTCTACTGTGATAGCACCTTCTTCTGTTTCAAAATACTGATAAACATATCCTGGCGATTGATTAGCAATCTCTAATTCACGCACGGTTAAATCGAACTCAGCACTATTGGCATTAACGAACTGTACACATTTATAAATTGGACGAGGTGTAACAACATTTGGTAATGGAGCAACACGAATCACCAAAGAAATGTAACTCATACATCCGTTAAAACTTTTTACTGCAACCCAAATCGTTTGCGGGTTACCTAAGTTCTCATAACTAGAAGGATCCGCAATAGCATTTCGATCTTGTTTAGCGTCATACTCACTTTCGTAATATTTAAACGATACGCGATCAATATCTCTACCTAAGATTTCCGTTTCTCTAATTGTTAAGTCAAAAATCATTTTACCTGTATTTGGCAATGAACCTTGACATAGTACAATTTCGTTTGGTCTTCTTAATCCTAAAGGTTTATTAACAATTATTTTAAAGTTACCAACTGCAAAACAGCTAGATCTCTTATTGAATACTCTATACCAAATAACTTGTGTATCTAATATGTTTACATAGTTTGTTGGATTTACAATAGCGTTTGTATTTGCTTTTGCATCATCTTCTGACAAGAAGTATTTTACTTCTAATGTTTGAGCCGTATTATTAGGATCCGTTTGAGCATTTACGATTACACTTGTTTGAACTGTTAGATCGAAATGAGCAAAGTCTTCTAATACATCGTTTGAACACAGTACTAAATCTGGAATTTCAATCGGAATAACCGGAGAAGAAATTACTTCTAGCACCAATGGTTTTACTACAAAACAACCACCTCCTAATTCTCCTCTCACATAAATTGTAGCTCCACCAGCATTCATATTAGTATACGTTCTAGGGTAAGGAATACTGTTTATATCAAGGTAGGCATCTTCCTCTATTTCATAGAACTTAATCGTCATACTTGGATCTCCATTTTGAAGATCTTCTACTAATGCTAATAAGTCAAAAGTAGCAATACCATCATTATAAATACTACAAATACCAATTGCTTCATCTGGAATGTTCAATGTTGGCGTTGCCATTACTTTTAAGGTCAATGGTCGGATAACCGCACATCCATTTTCTCCAACAAAGCGCACGTAAATCACTTGTTCATATGCTTCTGTATTGTTGTAACTAGTGGCATTAATTGGATTGACATTATTAGTTGCATGATCCAAAGATGCATGGAAACTAACGGTTAATCCTTGACGTCCATTTAAAAATCTGTTTAGGTAATCAGATAAATTAAATGTTCCTAGTCCTGAATCAGCTGTTGTTTCACAAACAGAATAAATAGGTAACGTCTCGATGATTGGTGCTTGTATAGGAACTAAAACCAAATTAGAAAGGTTGAAACATCCTGTAGCAATAGATTCAACTCTCACCCAAACACTTCTTGTAACTGTACTTGAATAATGTTCTGGATTTGAAATAGGTCTTACCTTAATAGTAGCATCATTTCTATTTGTATAATATGTAATTTGATACTCACTAGGATTTAATCCATTTAGTATTTGAGTTTCATTTACTGTCAGATCAACGATCATTTCTCTATTAAGGTTTTCTGCACAAACCTCAACCGTTACATATTCATTAATTACAACCTTAGGATGAACTAATAATTCTACCTCAATTACTTTCGCACAAGTACCATTTGTATAAGCTACTCTAGCAAAAATTGTTTGATTATAAGGTACGTCATTAACGAAATTTCTACTTAAATCAAGAGCATTAACCTCATTGTTCGCATTGTCTAACGTTCTATAGAAGCTAACTTCAAGTCTTGCATCAACTGAGAAATTCAAAATTTCAGGAATTGCTGCGTTTAAGTTAAAGCTACCGATTCCATTCGCTGTCGTTGAAGAACTACAAGAAGTTAAAACCAAATCTTCATTTAATTCTGGTAAGTCTACAACCTCTAAGTTAATCACTCCATAGTTGAAACAACCTGTTCTTAAGTTTGTTACTCTATAGCCAACAACACCTGTTCTTGATTGATAAGCAGCCGTATTTCCGATTAAAGTTGATTGATCATCGTCTCTAGCTCCTTCTAAAGAGGTATAATAGCGAACTTCCGCAGTTTCTCCTGCTGCTATTCGAGCAGTGTACAGATCTAATTTAAAGATTCCAAAATCCTTATCATCAATAGAACAAGCATACATTGTTGGCAATGTTTCAATCACAGGTCTCTCGCTAACAACCAACATAAATGATGTTGTTGCGTATTCTGCTGGATTTGCATTATTCTCAACACGTACATAAATCGTTTCTGTATTACCTGTACCTCCAAAAGGATAGTTTTCAGGTGTTACGATTGGATTCTCTTTTGCATCAGCATTTTCCATCGTATTATAGTAACTTACCGTATAATTCGGATTATTAAAATATACTAATGGAGTTTGTACCGTTAAATCAAAATTTTGAATTGAACCATCAAGTCCACGACAAGCATACAAGTTTTGTAATGTTGCTAAGTCAATAGGACATCTTTTTGCAATAACCTTAAATGAATCAACAACGAAACAATCTGTTTCTGCGTGTTTAACTCTAACCCAAATTGTGCGTTCAAGCGATCCACTACTTTCATTAAATACATATTCATCTGCTAATGGTTCGTGGTTAGCATAAGCATTCGCTTGAGTTGAGAAGTACTTAATTTCATAATTCCCACCAATACTCACATTTACATCTGGTAAATTGAAATAAGCTCTTCCTAAAGGATCAATACAAGATTGTAAATTTTTAATTTCACCTAAAATAGGTTTATCTTTTATCACTACTGTGATATCTTCTCTATGAACACAACCAAAATCATCAATAACTTCATATGTATATGTATATTCACCTGGGATATGCTGAATAACCGTAGCTGTACCATTAGAACCTTCTACTAGTCCTTGCGCAGGTAACCAACGTTGACTAGCAACTTGAGGGGTAAACGATAAATCAGGTAAATCAAAAATACTATCAAACTCTATTCTAAATCCACTTAAGTATCCAGAGTCACCTCCCCATTTATCCTCAATACGTAATTGCCAAATACCATTTAATGGTTCTTCAAATAATTTTTCAAAATTATTATTACGCGGTAATCTAGCAGGAGCATAATCTCCTTCAGGTAGTGGATTTATTCGAAAATCAGCAGCAGCAACATCACGCATAGTTTCTGTTGCATCTGGTGTAATACAGTATTCATAGAATGTTCCTGCAGTAGGAACACCTAAATCAATTCCTTGATTTCCCGAAGGAAGATCCCCGTATTTAAGCAATGCTAATTGTCTACCATCTGGACCTGCAAGTATAATATCTAAATCTCCCATATAAGTATGGTAAATAGAAAAACACACTTTTTTAATATCCGAAATTCTCGTAATTTGAGAACTTGCACAGAATTGTTTAAAGTTTAGCTCACTAATAAAAATACGTGCAGCACCAGTAACCGGGTCTGGTCCGTCGGGTAAAGCTACCGGATTACTCTCTGGTACGCCTGGATCATATTTCACTTCATTTAACGTAATGCTTGATCTCAAACTAATCGGTTCACCAACACAATATACTTGTTTATCAGAAGTTAATATCAATTCAGCCTCTGGATCCGCAACCTGAACAATAAAACTCGCGAATTTTTTACATCTAGGTGAAGTTTCTACATAGAAACGAACGCGATACGCTCCTTTTTCAGTAAAGGTAAACGTAGCATTTCTCCCTTCTATTACCACACCATTATCTAAATCCCATTTATAGGTTGCATTTGATCCATCATCTGAAAAAAGCGCATCCCCAAAAAATTGTAATTCTTCACCAGCACAAACGCGAATCACACCTAAGTCCTCTTCACAAACTGGATTAACTCCAGGAGCGAACTCTGGTATTGTACGTGTTACAATAGGTGTAATCGTTTGACAAGGTTCTAGCTCACACATGATGTTCGCACTGAACCCTGGAGCAGTAGGATGATCACCAGTAGACCATACAAGTGTCAAACACCCACTTTGATTACTAGAAGCTAAAATAGCACCTTCAGGAATTGGGTTCTGACGAGAGAAAGGACTTCCTGGAATATCACCGGCATTACCTGCTCCATCTAAAATTCTCAATACAGCACCATCTCCAACCAGGAAACTAGTAAACTCCAAACGAATTGTTCCTCCTGGAGAATCAGGACACAAGGTCATCGTAATGGTCTCGTTTTTTTCATAATTACCAGCAGCTCCTCCAGTATCGAATAGCGTACCTTGACAAATATTCAAACGGCCATCACTAATTATAACTGGCTCTCTCGCTTCTTGGGCATGAACGAACGCCCCAAGCAGAAGAAAAACAAATAATAAAAATCGTTTCATAAATGATTTTATTGGTATATAAATATTACTCTTACTCATATGTATAGATTTTAATTAAGATCAAAGCTCATTGCTCTTTGATGAAATAAATCAATCATTGTTTTAATATTCAACGCATAACTATCGCTCCGCGCGTAGTTACAACAACTACTTTTCTCATAATTAATTACTTTACACATTATTGAAAAATTTAAAAATTGTACTTACTTCTCTTCATTTGAATCACTTAACTCCGTTGAGTCTTGTTAATTCATACTTAATTATATGTTAATTATATGTTTAAAAAACCAAATATACAGATTCGTAGAATATAAGTTTGTTAATTTTGAAAAAAAATCAAACAAAATGTCGCAGATTAAAATTCAAAATACTCAAAACCCAGCAATTGTCAAGTTTATCCTACCTGATTTCATTACAAAAGGAGACAATTACGAGTTCAAAAACATTGATGAAACCGCACAATCTCCTTTGGCGCGTGAACTTTTCTACCTTCCATTTGTAAAAACGGTGTTTATTGCAAATAATTTCATTGCTATTGAAAAATTTTCAATTGTAGAATGGCAAGAGGTGCAAGATACGGTTGCAGATCAAATCCAAACTTTCATGGCTAAAGGTAAGAAAATCTTAATAGAATCTAAAGGTGATCACAAAAAACATCCAATTACGATTTATGCGGAATCTACACCTAATCCAGCGGTGATTAAGTTTGTAGCCAACAAGCTATTAACGAAACAAGGAGTTGAGTTTAAAAACATTGATGAGGCACAGTCTTCTCCTTTAGCGAAAGAGTTATTCAAGCTACCTTTCGTGAGAGAAATCTTCATTGACGAGAACTATGTTTCGATTTCGAAATACGAAGCTTTTGATTGGAACGAGTTCATTCAATCGACACGTTCATTTATTAAAACCTTCTTAGAACAAGGAAATTTAGCTGTTGAAGAAACGTTGTTAACACGTACAGAAGAGACAGAGAAACAAGCGGATATCCACTTCGATTCTTTGGACGAGAAATCACAACGCATCATCAACATTTTAGAAGAGAACGTAAAACCAGCCGTACAAGCGGATGGAGGGAATATTGCCTTTCAAAATTACAATGAAGAGACCAATATTGTTCAAGTTATTTTACAAGGTGCTTGTAGCGGATGTCCTTCTTCTACCTTTACTTTAAAAAATGGAATTGAAAGTATGTTGAGACATATGCTTGCCGATGACAAAATTGTCGTTGAAGCAATCAACGGATAATTCTTATTTGTATCCTAACGAAAAAAGCGCCAATTGGCGCTTTTTTTGATTCCAAAGAAAATAGCAGGCTTTAGCCTGCTATTTATTATTTACGATCAAGTCTATTAACTTGTGATTTTACTCTTTTTTTTCTTTTGATCGATATCAAACTGTTCAAACAATTCCAACAATCCAATGGTAGCTTTCACTAGATCGTCTGTTTCAAAGAGAATAGAGAAGTACAACTTACTGTTCTTCGGACTCGTTTCAGTTGTTCGAATGCGCACAATCTGCTTTTGAATCAATTTATCGATCGTCTGTGTAATGTCTTCTTTTTGTGCTAAGACCTCGCCTATGCGGTCAAACTTTTCTTCTAAGAAGATCGCTCCAACCTCATCGAGGAACAGTTGCAACTTATTGTCGATTAACTTGAGATCTCGAATCTGGTTAAACTTCAATTTTTTATGGTTGTTGTCCACATGGGTATAACTGTTTTGAGTAATAAACAAAGCAGATTTGATAATATCTTGTAAAAAACCTAAAGTCAATACATAGAACTTACTTGCGCCTACGGTAGTCTCATCTAAATTTTTAATAAAGAAATACACATTCCCTCTCAGGCTATCCACTTCTCTTTCCAATTGTCTCAGTTTCTTTCTACACGCTTTTAAATCGGTATGATCTTGTAAAGCAACACCATCAATGACTCTGGTATACAATTCATTAGTACGAACAATTACTTTAGCAATTTGCGTAGAACTTTCAGCAGCTACTTCGTGGATGGTAACAATATCAATTTTATTGAGTTTGTCCGTTTTTAATTTCTTTTCTAACTCTAAACGCTGATGTGTTTTATTGCTTCTATACAGCAAAATTCCAACTAGAATTAACATTGCTACTAAGGCATATACTTCACCTATATAAAGAATATAAGCCGTGATAAAAGAAGTTATAAAGGCTACAATCGCCGTTACAAACCAACCGCCGATCACGTTAAAAACACCTGCCACACGGTATACAGCAGAATCTCGATCCCAAGCTCTGTCTGCAAAAGAAGTACCCATTGCCACCATAAACGTTACATACGTAGTTGATAAAGGCAATTTCATCGATGTACCGATTGAGATTAAGATACTAGCTACCATTAAGTTTACAGAAGCACGCACCATATCAAAAGCAGGTTCATCTTGTTTATTCTTGCTTTTTGACTTCACAACAGGTTGTTCGAAGCGTTTATCCATGTGGATTTGCCACGATTTTGGAAGGAAGTAATTTACAATACCCCCCAAAATAACCATACTGCGAACCAAAACTCTAGACAGTAAATTTGGTGAAAATTTCTCATCGGAAGAATTCGAACTTTGACGGGCTAAGTTCATTTCTGTTTCGATTACATTACGCGCCTTCTTGGATGTCCATAACGTATAAACCATAATCGCTCCTGCTAGTAACAGAAAATAAAAAGGTGCCTTTACACTTTCTTCTGCTAGTTTTCCCATTAAGTACACATCTGCTGCTTGTCCCGAACTTTGAAAGAATTCAAACGACTGTATAGCTGCAATAGGTACCCCAATAAAATTCACCAAGTCATTTCCTGCAAAAGCCAAAGCCAAAGCAAATGTTCCAATAACAATAATAACACGTAAAATATTGAGTTTAAATACGGACATTAAAAGCTGAGAGAAGATGGTCCAAAAAACAAAACTTCCCGCTAAAATAATCAATTGATTATGGTCGATCCAATTAGATGTCTCTGCCGTTAAAAAGCTAGATCCTTTCAGCCCTTTGATTAATATAAAAAAAGAAATCGCCGTAATAGCTGTTCCTCCAAATAAAGCGCCAAAATACTTCAACTTACGCTCGACTTGGAAAGTAAAGATCAAACGAGAGACGTACTGAACTAGAGTTCCTAAAGTAAAAGACAAAAGTACCGATAAGAGAATGCTCACGACAATCTCAGAGGCCTTTTTAGTGTTGATGTAAGAAGATAACGTAGCCCAGCTATCTCCACTGAGTACAATTTTCACTACCGCTAAACACACAGCAGCACCAAGTAATTCAAAGACAATAGAAACCGTTGTTGATGTAGGTAACCCGAGCGTATTAAAGACATCTAAAAGCAAGACATCGGTAATCATCACGGCCAAGAATATGATCATTACATCGTTGAAAGTAAACATACTGGGGATAAAAATACCACTTCGAGCAATTTCCATCATTCCCCCTGAAAACACAGCTCCAACGAGAATCCCCAAAGAAGCAACAAGCATAATTCCTCTAAAAGACATAGCCTTAGATCCAAGACCTGAATTTAAAAAGTTTACAGCATCATTACTAACTCCAACAGTCAAATCTATTATTGCCAATATCCCTAGGGCTATTAGCATTACAATAAAAATTTGTTCCATTTATTTTTTTATTTTTTTGCGTACTGCAAAAGTCTCTCTATTTCTGCAATCCAACGTTAACTTAATGTTATCCTTTATTGAAAAAGAGAGAGAAGAGGGAGGAAAAGAGTAGAATCAGATTAAAGGAGTGATTATTTTATCAGAAAAACCGGGTACTCTCAACTTACAAATACCTAAAAAAGAAAACATTTCTATGTAGTAAAAAATTCACCTCTATCCGCTATATCACACCTTTTTTATCTTGGTTTAGGTGTTCGATGAATCTTCACTACGTTTCGATTTTCTCCACTCTTTGTTCTCCTCTCTTCACTAAATATTTTTCCCTAATTTTGTAATCTAAACTCACTTCCATGAATGAACTGCTATACACCTCAAACCCCTATTTAAAACAACATGCTACCAATCCCATCCATTGGAAAGCATGGGACAGCTCTGTTTTTGAAAAAGCCGAGAAGCTCAACAAGTTAGTTGTAGTTAGCATTGGCTATTCAACTTGTCACTGGTGCCACGTAATGGAAGATGAAAGCTTCACTGATTCAGAGGTAGCGGCTGTTATGAATGCAAATTTCCTTTCGATAAAAGTAGATCGAGAAGAACACCCTGCTGTGGATGCCTATTATATGAAGGCTGTTCAGTTGATGACCAAACAAGGGGGCTGGCCTTTAAATGTAGTCTGCCTACCTGACGGAAGACCAATCTGGGGCGGAACTTATTTTCCTAAACAGACCTGGTTAGATGCTTTAATTCAACTCGCACAATTACATCAAAACAAACCAGAAACCGTACTAGAGTTTGCTACAAAATTACAAGAAG
Organism: Myroides sp. C6-3; assembly: GCF_050522425.1. NCBI lineage: Bacteria > Pseudomonadati > Bacteroidota > Flavobacteriia > Flavobacteriales > Flavobacteriaceae > Myroides > Myroides sp. C6-3. The sequence continues at coordinate 44,033 of NZ_JBMVQP010000012.1, forward strand.
GTGTGTATCTTATGGGACTTGCTCCAACCGTACAGGAGGAACGTCGATTTAATTTAGATGTTTTGCTAGAAAAATGGAAACAAAGTTTTGATTTAGAGCATGGAGGATATCAACGTGCCCCCAAATTTATGATGCCTACAAACTTACTCTATCTTCAAAAATTGGGAGATCTCACTCGAGATAAAGACCTACTTCACTATATTGATTTAACCTTAACTCAAATGGCGTGGGGTGGAATTTTTGATGTAATCGAGGGAGGTTTTTCACGCTATTCCGTTGATTTTAAATGGCATATTCCGCATTTTGAAAAAATGCTATACGACAATGCACAATTGCTAAGCGTGTACAGCGACGCTTACAAACGCACTGGAAATCCACTGTATTTAGATATAATTGCCAAAACAGCAACCTTTATTCAACGCAACTGGCAATCCGATTGGGGGGGAGTTTATTCGGCACTAGATGCAGATAGTTTGGATGCCAAGGGTACTTCAAAAGAGGGGGCTTACTACGTTTGGACTGAAGCGGAATTACGTCGCATTTTAGGAGACGATTTTTCACTAGTTGCACAAGTTTTCAACATTAACGACTATGGCTATTGGGAAGAAGGAAATTATGTACTCATTCAAAATCAAACCTTAGAAGCCATTGCTTCAGCGAATCAATTGGATGTTTTTGACTTACAAGAGCGCAAAAAGAGATGGGAGCATTTGCTGTTACAAGCAAGAGAGCAACGACCGAAACCGCTCTTAGACGACAAAATTATTTGCAGCTGGAATGCTATGTTAATCACAGGGTTAGTCGACTCTTATAGTGCTACGGGTAACAAGACCTATTTGAAACAAGCAGAAAAAATCAACCACTATATCCAACACGATTTGTTCGATGAAGAACAAGGTTTATTTCACTCCTCTCACCAACAACAAACGCATACATTGGGGTATGTAGACGATTATAGCTTCTACATTCAAGCGTTAATCCGCTTGTTTGAACACACGGCTCATCAAGAGTATCTAGTACAAGCCAAGCGTCTTATGGATTTGACATTGGATCTATTTTTAGATGAAAAAAGTAAGTTCTTCTACTTTAGCCAAGAAAATCAAGCTGGCAATATTTTGAGAAGTATAGAAACGGAAGACAATGTCATTCCCTCTGCCAATGCGGTTTTATGCATGAGTTTACTTCAATTAGGGGTAGCATTTAATCACAGTTATTACACCCAACTTGCTCATCATATGATTCAAGTGATGGAATCAAATTTAGATTATCCTTCGGCTTACTCACACTGGCTTTTAGCCATGCTTTATACAGAATCACCAGCAGAATTGGCAATTGTAGGAACTAATGCACTAGAAGATAGTTTGAAAATTCAAGCAAATTTAATCAGTAAAACTTTCATCTTTCCCATTAACCAAGAGAGTTCAATTCCTTATTTTGCCAAGTACACCCTTGATGAAACGACCCAATATTACCTGTGTGAAAACAAACATTGTTTAACACCTACAACTGAAATAAGTCCTTATATGAAGCTCTAAATTATGAAAAAAACAGATCATTTACTCGCGTCTTACATCGAGAATCTCTTCGACTTTATTCCACATATTGTTAGCGCTTTATTTATCTTGGCTCTAGGGATTTGGATCATCAAAATATCTCAAAAAATTGCCAAGCGCATTCTGACAAAACGCAATATCGACCCTACGTTTTCGAGCTTTATTCTAGACGTTCTACTTTGGGGATTCCGCATCTTGCTATTCGTTGTAATTGCTTCTAAACTGGGAATTCAAACGAGTTCGTTTGTCGCCATCATCGGAGCGATGAGTTTGGCTATTGGACTATCCCTACAAGGTTCATTGAGTAACTTTGCAGGGGGCGTATTGATAATTTTATTCAAACCCTTCCGCATTGGAGATATCATCGAAGCCCAAGGAGAAACGGGAAAAGTTATTAGTATTCATATCTTTTCCACTCAAATTGTCAATTATCAAAACAATGTAATTTACTTACCTAATGGTGTTTTGTCCAACAGTAAGATCAAAAATATATCGCAAAATAATTTAAGAAGGTCCGAGGTATTGGTTCAGACGAATCTCTCCAAAAACACGACTGTATTTATCGAAAAGTTATTGGAGCAACTTTTGTCGAATGACAAGATTCTATCCCAACCCCAACCGCGCATTCTCATCAAGGAATTACTCGACACCAAGATCACCTATGTCGTTCAAGTTTGGGTAGACCATGACAATTTTACTGCAGTTAACTCCTTTATTTTATTAAAAGCAAGAGAAATAAGTGATGCGATATAATCCCTTATTTCTGTTTTTTCACAGGCATGACAAAGTCCTTTAGATAATAAGGTTCAAAGTAAGCGACATCCACAAAGTCTTTGGCTTGAAATTTCTCATAACTCAAAGTGACCATTTCTTTGGCAGAAGGATAGACGATAGTTGGGCAGAAGTGAAAATTTGCCGCTGTTAAAACAGACACACATTTCATTGCTCCATCTCCAAGGAAGTAAACGGGCGTTTCCCCTTCTAATTCACTAAAAGAAGTCTCGTCAATCACTTTTGCTTCAATTGGCTTAACCATTTCCCCTTCATGAGAGAAAATAGCGCAAAACACCTCCATTCGCCTTGCATCGATCATCGGAATAATCCATCCATTTTCTACTTGCAATTGCTTCGCTACTATTTGCAACGTATCAAGCGCAATCATCGGAATATTCAATCCATAACACAATCCCTTAACTGAGGAGACTCCAATACGCAATCCTGTATAAGACCCAGGTCCTTGACTCACAGCTATAGCACTTAAATCTTGCATGCTATATCCGTTTTCTTTTAAAATCGCTTCGATAAATACGTGTAATTTTTCAGCATGAGAGAAATTTTCTTCAGCAATTTCTTTCATCCCCACTAGTGTCCCATCTACAGACAAAGAGACAGAACAATTCTTTGTTGCCGTCTCTACATTCAATAGTACAATCATTCTTTCGTTTCTTCTTTCTTAATCTTATCCTTGTGTTTCAAGGTTTTACTCACTGTTGAATAAGGACCTGTAATAATTACATCCCCTTTTTTCAAACCTTCCACAATTTCAATATTTTTATCATCTTGAATTCCCGTCTTCACAAAGCGCAATTTGGCAACGCCATCATCGTTTACGAATACTGCTTCTTTCATCACTTCCGTTGTCTCTACACGTTGATTTGCTACAGCTGTATCCAAAGTATCCGCAGGACTGCGCATCACTACCGCACTGATCGGAGCAGCAACTACTTTATTTTTGACGTGTGTAATAATATCCACAACAGCAGTCATTCCCGGTCTAAAAGGAGAATAATCTTCTAATTTACCGTCGAGTAAATCTTCATATGATTCACGTAAAATTTTTATTTTCACTTTGAACGTTGTCACTTGGTCTGCGGAAAGCGTTTGATTCGACGCGGAATTGGAAATACTAGTAACAATTCCCTTGAATTCTTTTTTCAAAAATGCATCTACACTAATCTTTGTTTCATCGCCAACTTTCACTTTGACAATATCATTTTCATTAATGTTTACTTCTACTTCCATGCTGTTTAAATTAGCAACACGCAACAGCTCTGTACCAGCCATTTGTTGTGTTCCAAGTACGCGTTCTCCCAATTCAACATCTACACGAGAAATGGTTCCTGCACTTGGAGCGTAAATTGTCGTTTTCAACAAATTCACTTTAGCCTCTTCAACTGCTGCTTTTGAACTTTCTACATTGTAAAAAGCAGAGTTTTTACTAGCCTTAGCTACCTCATAAGAACGCACCACCTGATCCCATTCAGAACCAGAAATCACTCCTTTTTCGAATAGCGTTTTGTTTCGAGCAAAAGAAGCTTTCGTTTCTTTGAGTTGCGCTTCGGCTTGCTCCAATCCAGCTTTACTAGTTGATAGCATAGCCACCATGCGATCCAAGTTAGATTCGTATAAATTGGGATTAATTACAACGAGTAAATCCCCCTTATTTACAACTTGTCCTTCTTTAACGGGCAAATTTATAATTTCTCCAGATACTTCTGGCGTTATTTTAATCTCAATTTCAGGTTGAATTTTTCCTGTACCCGAAACAGTCTCTACTAAATTGACTTCATCGACAGTTGTCCATTCAACTACAACCGAATCATCCTTCCCTCGAAAGAGATTGACAACAAGAAACAGGACTATGACAACAGCTAAAACGATAAATATATATTTCTTTTTCATGCGTTAATTTCTTTTAAACAGAGGAACTCCAAAGTAGTATTCTAAAATTCTATTCTTAAAAATATAATCGTATTTGGCTTTGAGCACATTAGACTGAGCCGTTACGTATAAGTTTTGATTTTGGTTTAATTCGAAGATATTAATCAACCCAACAGCATAACGCGCTCTAGCATACGCTAAGGATTTCTCACGGGATTCTAAGGTTACAACACTAGCTTCATAGCTTTGATAAGAACTCTTCGTATCCGTATAGGCTTTGAAAACCAACTGTTCTAATTGAAGTTCTTCAGCTTCTTTTTCATACTGCATTTGTTCTAAAGCCAGTTGATTTAACTTCACAGTATTTCTCGCTTTCATTCCATTAAAAATTGGAATCGTCAAGCTCAATCCAAAGACAGCGTTTTTGTTGTTGTCTATTTGTCTGAAGAACGACTCTGGTCCGCCGTACACGTTCATTTGTCCTTGACGCATCACCCGCTGACCGGAACCTTCAACTACCCCAACTTGATCCAGTTGTCCGGATAGGCGACTCCCTACAATTCGATCTTGATAGTTGACAGTAGAGCCGAGGTTGTAAAACCCTGTTAGCTTTGGATAATACGCTCCTTTGCTTATTTGCACATTCTTCTCTGCCAATTGTACGTTGAGTTCTGCTGTCTTTATGTTGGTCAACGATTCAAAAGCACGAGTCGCTATATCTTGCGGACTGTGGATCAACAATTCGGATTCCTCAACCGGATAATCAGTATCAACGACATCAAAATTTTCATAGTCTCGAATTTGCAGGAGTTGAGCTAAGTTCAATTTCGCAATTACAAGTTCATTCTCTGAGCTGATGAGTCGTTGATTAGAAGAGGCAACCGTTGCTTTGACATCGAGTAAATCCCCAGCAGGAACTACACCTGCATCAACAAGCGCTTGTACGCGCTCTTCTTCTGTTTGATCGTAGGCCAACTGCACTTGATTGGTATGGACCAATTCCTTATTAAAGATAATTTGAAGATAAGAGTTAATCACAGACAAAGCGACATCCTCTTTTATTTTTTGTATTTGATAAATGGAAGCCAGGTGTTCTAATCGCGCTCTGGCTAACTTTTTTTGCTTTTGTAATCCGTCAATGATATCAATCCCCACACTCAAACCAACAGTGGATTCTTGTAGTGTTCGCTGACCGATCACGCCAGTTTGAGGATCTGCTTGATCCACTAAGGTCCATGAATGGTTTGCATTTGCACTAACCACAGGAAGAAAATCGTATTTGGCCAATTCTAAATTAACGCTTTTATTTTGTTCGTTAATTTCGATTTGCTTGACCGTTATATTGTGTACGATGGCATGTGCAATACACTCATCCAAAGTCCACTGTTTTTCCTGTGCAAACGCGGATACCGTCAACAGCAGACACAAGGTAGAGAAGTAAATTTTAATTGTATTCATTGCAATGTAATTAGCTAAACAATAAGACGAAGTCTTACGCGAATTGTTACATTAAAGGTAATAAAAAAACCGCCTTGAAAGGCGGTTCTACTATGATATGCGATTAACTCTTCTTCTTTTTATAAACCCTGTAGCTAAAGTACAAGGCAAACCCTACGAGTAAATAAGGAAAAATCATGAGGTATACAATACCGTCATTTACGGCCTCTGCCTTCACGCCGCCGTCTTCTGTTTCGAGCACCGCTCTACACATAGCACATTGTGCTACTGCCGTTTGCGCGGAGGCTAAAATAAAAAAAGCAACTAAAAAACCTATCTTCTTCATAGCGATCTAATTTACGTAATAAGGTGAAATCATTAAGTATACTATCACTCCCGTTACAGCTACGTACAACCACATGGGATACGTAATTCGAGCTAGCTTCTTATGGCGTTGATATGAACCAGAGATTCCACGTACAAAAGTTACCAATACAAAAGGAATGATAATGATTGACAGTACAATATGAGTAATTAAGATAAAGAAATACGCATAACGCATCCATCCTTCTCCTCCGTATTTAGTTTCAATTGACGTCATGTGATACGCAACATACATGGCAAGAAACGCCACTGAACAAGCAATACACAATTTAATTAAACGCTCGTGTAGCGCTTTATTTCCCTTTTTGATAGCAGCTACTGCCCAAACTAACAAAACAGCTGTAATACCGTTAATTGTGGCGTAAATTGGAGGCAAAAAGCTCAGCGGTTTAACATCGTATCCTAACTTTTGAAGATTAACTCCAAACAAAATAGCAACAACAACAGGAATAGTAATCGATAAAATCCAGATCCACTTGGTGTATTTTTGTTCTAATTCTTTGTAATTCTCCATATCTTATTCTTCTAACAATAATTTAATATCTTCTTTGATCCATTGAACACCTTCATCTGATGTTCCATCATAGTACAAAATAGGATTTCCGTGTTCATCTGTTCTGCATCGGATATTTCCCTCTTTATCGATCAAGGCAAATAATCCTGAATGTTCAAACCCTCCCGGAGCGTCGGGATTAATCCCTGTATATAGATTGAACTTACCCGCTAAATCATAGATGTACTTCGCGTCACCTGTAAGCATATGCCAATAGGGAATTTTTACTCCTAAGTCTGCTGCATGCGCATGTAAGGCTTCCACTGTATCATTAGTTGGATCGATCGTGATAGAGGCGATTCCAAAGTCCATGTGAGGGCGAAAAGCATCTTGTAATTTCAACATATTCTGATTCATAATCGGACAAATTGTAGGGCAATTAGCAAAGAAAAATTCTACTACATAAACTTTTCCTTTATAGCTTGCATTGTTCACTGTCTTATTGTTGTGATCGATTAATTCAAACTGCGGGGCTTGCCCAATCAATAACAAGTCTGACTTTTCAAATTTCTTAATTATTTTAGGCACAGCCCAAATACCAAAAACTAAAACTACTAAAGAAATCCAGATATACGATTTATCTTTCATAACTACTCTGTCTTTTTAATGCGTTCATACTTCTTCAATGCCAAGCGATATTCTGCTAAAACAACTTTCATGTCGTCCATCATATCGTTGTGTAATTCGGCAGCTGAAATCGTAGAATATCCTTCTTTATACTCTAACTCACCTGCTTTATTCTTGCCTTTTCTACCGCGGAGATTTTTGTCTTTATCAATAATATACACATTGATACTAGCCAAATCATCATCTAGTTTACCTGCTAGACCCAAGCTTTGATAAAACGCTTGTATTTCTGCTGGTTCTAAAAAGAGATAATTCCAGTTTGACATATCCGATATAGGGGAAAGATCGTCCACCACTTTCTTAGCTTGTTCTTCAGATCCTTTCGGCAACACCATAACCAGCTGAAAATCGTCGAAGTCTTTATAGCGGTTGTAAATTTTTTGATTGAGATTAAACGCATCACCACGGTCCTTGTACAAATGGGCACCTGGGAATCCTAATACGGTAATACGTCCTTCTAACACGGGTTGTCTACCCAAAGAAGTTTCGCCTATTGGCAATTCATTTACATTTTCGCTAATGATAGGCAATCGCTGAAACTGATTAACTCCCGTGGCGAAAAATAAATAGGCACAAATCGGCATGATAAAGAGCAAAACGAGTATGATATATTTTTTCACTTTACAAATAAATTAAATAGCTAGACAAAAATAAAAAAAGGCGGTTAATAAACCGCCTTTTAATTTATAATAACTTATTAAAATATCCACTTATATTGTGCGTTCTGGAAAACCTCGTAAACGTAGTTTCCTTCGATTAACACTAGCGTAATTAAATAAACACACAGGAAAGATAAAACTCCTGCTACGGTCCATCTAAATGCTTTTTTCTCTTGTTCTAAGTGCATGAACGACCACATGATGTAGTACGCTTTCCAAATTGTTAAAATAATGAAGATATAATTTAACAAACTTAGACCAAAGATGTGTACATGGTGTACGCTTTCTGGTTTAAAAATTCCCAATACTACCTCTACAATTGTAATTGCAGATAAGATAAAGAACACTTTCCAGATTTTCTTTGCGTTTGAGTGATGTGCTGTTGCTTCTGCTGCCATAATCAAATACTATTTTATAACATTAAACTAAATAGAAGAATGTAAATACGAACACCCATACTAAATCTACGAAGTGCCAATATAATCCTCCTTTTTCAACCATTTCGTATGAACCTCTTCTGTCATACGTACCTAATAACACATTAAAGAAAATAATGATATTGATCAAGATACCCGTACATACGTGGAATCCGTGGAATCCAGTAATAAAGAAGAAGAAATCAGCGAATGTTTTATGTCCGTACTCGTTGCGGATAAGGTTTGCACCTTCAACCACTAATACAGCATCTTTCAAACGCTCCACAGAAGCTTCTCTTGTAAGAATTTCCTTGTGTTTTGCGTCTGTTGTTTTTTGTGTTCGGATTCTAATCGCAGGATTAGCGTCAAAACCAGCTTGAACTTCAGCTAACGAATACGTAGGTTGACTAGGACCTTTAACAAACCAAGTTGCATTGGCTCTCGTTAATGTAGCTTCGCCTCTGTTTGGATCTACAACAGCAAAATCTGCTAAAGCAATTTGCTTACCATCTTCTCCAACGAATTGTAAGATAGATCCTCCTCTAGTTTCTACAGCTCCATAAGAACCGTTAATAAAGTTTTTCCACTCCCAAGCTTGTGATCCGATGAACACTAAACCACCTAAGATTGTTAAAAACATATACGTTGCCACCTTTTTTCTCTTCATTTGATGACCAGCATCAACTGCTAATACCATCGTTACCGATGAGAAAATAAGAATGAAGGTCATTAAGGCCACATAATACATCGGTGCATCTACCCCGTGTAAAAAAGGAAAGTGGTTAAACACCTCGTCAGCAATCGGCCAAGTATCCATAAACTTGTATCTTGTAAAACCGTATCCTACAAGGAATCCACAAAATGTTAATGAATCTGATAATATGAAGTACCACATCATCATTTTACCGTAGCTTACGTTTAGAGGCCCTCTTGCATCGCCTCTTACTTCAGTAGCTTCTGTAGTAACTGTCGCTCCCATAAAAAGTTGTTAGTTATAAAGTTCCCAAATTTAATTTAAATTTTCTATTTAAAGAATGTAAAAAACAAAAACAAATAAACCCAAAGGATATCTAAGAAATGCCAGAACCACGCACATAGCTGTATACCAACGTATTGCTCAGAATTATACTTTTGTTTAAAATGATTATAAATTACTACTAGTAAAGAAATCATCCCTCCAAATAAATGTGCAATATGCACAATTACAATGACATATAAAAATGAAGTTGTAATTGTACTTTCACTTCCTGTGAAGAAATAGCCTTCGTTTATTACTTGTCCAAAACCTTTGAATTGCAAAAAAACGAATAAGAGACCTAAAATCAAAGTAGAAATTAAATAAATCGTACTTCCTTTCACATTTCCTTCTTTCGTTGCTTTTACTGCGAGATGCATTGTCAAGCTACTAATTACAATTGCAACGGTACTAATCGTAAAATCTAGAGGTAAAACAAAATCTGTCAACCAATCTGGTCTTGATTTACTTACCACATAAGCACTGGTTAAACCAGCAAACACCATGGCAATACTTCCGATAGCAAATAATAGCATTACCTTTAAGGCTCTACCTTTTTTCTCGTACTGTTCTTGGGTTACAATATTTTCCATATCCTTGTGTATAAACTATCGCAAAATTTTATCTAATACGTAAATAATTTGAATTAATGAGATGTAAGTTACACTTACCAACATTAAGGCTCGAGCGGCTTTATCCGTTCTTTGTTTGTAGAGTTTCACCGCTGCTGTAAGCATCCAAATTCCCGCCAACAAGACTAATCCTGCAGCGATTGGTGTTAGATACAGGCGACCTGTAACATTAAACACGGGGAAAATAGAGACGATGATTAACCAGATGGTGTACAAAATAATTTGAGTCAGGGTTTTATTGTCCTTCTTACCTGTAGGCAACATAGAGAACCCGCCTCTATTGTAATCGTCATACAAGAACCATCCAATAGCCCAAAAATGGGGAAATTGCCAAAAAAACTGGATCAAAAACAGTGTTCCTGCTTCGATTCCAAAATTATTTGTTTCTGCTACCCAACCTAACATAAATGGAATAGCCCCTGGAAAAGCACCCACAAACACAGATAAAGGTGTTATGGTCTTCAGCGGCGTATAAACACTTGTGTATAAAAAGATAGAGATTGCTCCAAACATTGCAGTTTTGGGATTAATCGCATATAAGATACCGATTCCAAGCAACGTTAAAACTACAGCCAAAATAAAAGCTGGTGTCGGCTTCACACGACCTGAAGCAATTGGTCGATTTGCCGTGCGATTCATTTTAGCATCTAAATCGCGTTCAATGATTTGATTGTAAACATTTGATGCTCCAACCATACAATACCCCCCTACTGCTAGCGCAAGTATGGTCATATAATTTATGCTTCTAATATCCGGAACAGCTAAAACATAACCTGCCAAAGTGGAAAACACTACGCTCAGGGCAAGTCCCATCTTAGTCATCTCTTTAAATTCCTTAAGGATAGAAACCGATTGTTTATTTTCAGAAGAAATATTCAAAGCTGTTTTCATTTGTTTTTAATGAGTTGCAAATATACTCCATTTTTTAGAACTATACCTATAAACATCTGTTTGAGCTTTGAATATTCACTTATTTTAATCTTTTAATAATTTTCGGTTGTACCCTTCCCCTCAACAATTGCTTTTGCCGAAGAAGTTCCCAATCTTTTAACGCCTAAAGTGATCATTTCGAGAGCGGTTTCACGATCTCGAATCCCTCCAGCCGCTTTCACAGGTAGTGGACCTGCATTTTCTATCATCAAGACAAGGGCTTCTAGTGTTGCTCCATTGGGTTTCCCAGCTTCTGTTTTATAGAAACCTGTAGAAGATTTCACGAATACTTTGTCGTAATCCGCTTCTTTGAAGTTACTTAAAACAACATTTTTTATCAAAGTAGTCAACTTTACAATTTCCATATTCGACAAAGCAGCTACTTCAATGATCCATTTTACTACTTTTCCCGCCTGTAAACCATAAGCAGTACATTGTTTAACTTCTTCTTTTACTTGATCAAGGAGTCCTTTCTGAAAGGCTTTGTAATCAACTACGTAGTCTAACTCATCTACGCCATCGGCCACTGCTTGTTTCGCTTCCTCTAATTTAGCCTCTAATCCTGCATTTCCACCAGGAAAATCAATAACTGTACCTAGTAAAACACCTGCTTTATGCTGATCGACTAAAGCTCTACCCTCTTTCACTTCTTCAGGTCGAATCATCGCCAATTTAAACTGCTCATCGATCGCTTCCTGAATCAGATCGGTTACTACCTTCTTATTCTCTACCTCAGACAAACCAGCTTGTTCTGCGGTTTTCAAATAGGTAGAATCCATAAATTCTCTCAAATCTCTCATTTTGTAAGTACTTTTTTATTAATAAAAAAAGCCCCAAGACTGGGGCTTTATTTTTTTTTATGCGTTGTTATAAGTAAACCAAATAAAATTCCTATTGCACTTCCTATTGAATTCGCAATAAAATCTGCCCATTCTGCACTTCTTGATTCGGTAAAATAATACTGACATAATTCAATATATCCACCTAAGAACGTTGCTATAGTAAAGATAACTATTCCTGTTCTTCTTTTCGCCTTCCCTGTGTGTTTTTTTTTGCTCTTAAACAAAAACCAAACCAAAGAGAAAACAAAATAAAAAGTAAAATGTGCTACTTTATCTTTATTTGGAAAATTAAAGAGTGAGGTACTAGGTATAGCACTTGCCTCTGCTAAACATGCATACATAATGAAACACGTCCAAAGCAAGCCTATTAAAAAGTAAACCTTACGCGCCAATTAATTCTTTATATGCTGCATCTGACAACAAAGCATCAACTTCGCTTAAATCAGAAATTTTAATTTTAATCATCCATCCAGCTCCGTAAGGATCTTGGTTAACTAATTCTGGTTCTGTCTCCAATCCTTCGTTAAACTCAATTACTTCACCTGATAGTGGCAAAAATAAATCAGATACTGTTTTTACAGCTTCAACTGTACCAAACACTTCGTCTTTATCTAACGTTTGGTCTAATGTCTCTACTTCAACATATACAATATCTCCTAACTCTCTTTGAGCGAAATCTGTAATACCTACAGTAGCAATATCACCTTCGATAGCTACCCACTCGTGGTCTTTTGTGTACTTTAAATTAGCTGGTAAATTCATTTTGTATTTATTTTTTAGCAAATGTATAATAAACTTATGTATTTCGAAACAAATTCGACTAATTTCCAAAACTATATCGCATCGTCAATCCGGTGCGAATATTAGTTATCGGATACATGGTTGAAATCACGGCTTTAGAGAAAGAGTGATCGTAGAAGAAAATGGCTGTTAAGTTCTTACTCAACATATAATCAGCGGTGATTAATAACTTCCACATATCTTGTCCTCCTCCTACTTGGTTGTTGTTGTAATCCAAATAGCGGACAATAGTTTCTCTTTGACTTAGGGTTAGATCGACCTTGATATTGATATCGCTTTCGATACGTCCTCCCATACCATTATTGGCATACATCGAATTAAATCCTACATTTTTAATGCGATAGCCCAATCCAATCACGTAGTCATGTCCTGTAGTCTCAGTCAATAGGTTGTTGTCAAAGCTCAACGCCAAGGTTCTGTCTTTACGAACTTCTGCCAAAATTTTAATTGCTGAATTCGTCTCCATATCGAAGCGAATTAACGGGTTGAATTGCTCTGTTAGAATTGCGTTATTCACTACCGTTTTCGCAGGGAAATTCCCATATTGATTTATCTCATTTGGATTCGCTTGATACTCAAAATTCGATGTAAAAGAACCTAAAGCATAAGTTGCAGTATAACCATGGTGAAGAGAAAATCTTCTAAACTTATCTTTAATCCAAGGAATGCGCATTAATCCAGTATAACGCATGGTCCAGTTTGGCAGCGGAATATTTCTAAACATACTCGTCGATACACTACTCGCACCTTTTCCTGTATAGGCAGCCAAAAACGCAGGCAACAACACTTCCTGGTTGCCCTTGCTGTAACCAATTGGAAAACCATCTTGATCGATATTATTTGGATTACTCAAATCAATTCCTCTTGCCGTAGCTAAGCGATTGGCAATGATCAAACGGTTTTCTTTCATTTGCTCAAAAGCTGCCGAATACTCCAGTGAATTACTTGAGAACGCACTTCCCAACATAATCGTTGAGATATTGAAATTCCCATAATTATAAGGCGATTGAGATAAGTATTCGTTATCAACCACCTGGAATTGTTCGGCATAGTTTTCCGACTTCATTCTTCGCCCTGTTACGTCAATAGTCAAATCTGGAACTGGACTCAAACTAGCCGTAAAGTTCAGCGATTTATTTGTCACCTGGGTAAACTCTTGGTTAAACTCAGGGAAATCAGTCAGATACCCATTATTAGCAGCTCTATATCTCACATCAGATTGATCTCCAAAAACAAACCCCATTGTTGGTTTGGCCGTTCCAAAGAATCCCACACTTGGCATATAACCCGGTAAAACCGTACTGCTATTTTCCGAATAGTTAATTTGAACCGTTTTTAAAGACGTCAATAAACCAACAGCAAAATCTTTCCATGCTGCACCTGCTCCTTCTTTTTCATCTCCTTTCGTTTGTACTACTTTCTGTCCTGGAACAATGGCTGCTTTCTTCGCTGTTGTCGGTTTCTTTTTATTACTCTTCACTAAACCAACATAGCGATACAGTGTTTCCATGCTAAAGGTCGTATTCAATTGTTGATTGCGCGAGTTCTGAATTGTATTTCCTAAACTGTAATTGATCCCTTCAAATTCTATTTCACTAAATGCATCCGAAGCACGTTGCCAGTTATAGGTTCCCGTATAAGCATACGTTGAACGAACAAAAGATAAAAACGGAATTTTATTAATTGGCAAATCGTAGTTCAACGTTATTTGTTGGGTAAACTGATTCGGTTCTCCCGTATTAAAATAGTCGTCCCAAATTGTATTACTTTCCACTACATTGTATTGACTATCATAGTAATTTCGAACGATATTATTACTTCCTCCAACATAGTTTAAACGCAGGGATTTGGTCAAATCAAAATTAAATCCATAGTTATAATTGAAATAATAATTACGTCTATACAACGGATCCAATCCTATTCCTTCTACATCGATTAATCGATATTGTTGACGGTTATATTGACGCATAATATTACTGCTAAACATAATGTTTGACGGTAAATAATTGAAGTTAAAATCCTTCAATACCTGCCAATATCTCCCTTTCATAAAGTTAACCTTTTTAAAAGGTTCTATCGGTTTTGTTTCAAAGCTATAGGTATACTCTAAAGAAGAACGCGTTTGTTGATCAATCATCGACTCCACTTCAAAATCATGGTGAATTACTTCGTTATACGAATGCGAAAGGGTGATGTTTTCAATGTCGTATATTCTCTTTTTACTTTCTGGATTTTTCTGCTTATTAACCCCAATAAAGTTAATGCTTCTACGCTTGGTATAATCTGTAGCTCGTTTTTCAATTTCTTCTGCCATTGCAGAAGAAGGCGAAACAGATTTCATTGTTTTCAACTTGACATCGGGGTTGGCAGGGTCAAATTCTGGCACAATAAATTCTTCACTAATCGCGTAATTAAACGGTAGGTTAATTCTCCAATCTTTAGGAAGTAATTGTCCTAAATTGACATTCGTAACAATGCTATAAGATTTAAAATCTTCTTTACTTCTTTGGTTAGGTCCTTGCTCTAAACCACCGAATCCGATGGTGCGTTTCATTCCTGTTGCAGATATATTGGCAAAGTCGGCGATATTGGCATCCATACTCAAAGTAGCTGCCCAACCTCCTTTGTTATCCATATCAGACATTCTCAATTCGTCAAACCAGAACTCTCCTGCTAAATCCCCCGTAGCTCCAACGCGATCCAAATCATTTCGCAATCCAATCATGATTACGCGAACGTTTCCAAAGTTTGGATTTCCTTTAATTCCATAGCGCAATTTATTTGGACGTGAAGCACCACTTGTCAACTCTTCTTCTTCTTTAAAGAAGATGTCCGTTAACCGTTCTTGATTCCCTACTTCATTCATGAATAGCACTTTCAACTTCGTTAAAAGCTCTAATCTCAACTCTAACTCATTCGCTTCTGGCCAAATCAAATCGGGATTTGATTCTCCTAAATTGGTTACTTTTAAAGGTATTTCAATCTGATAGAAGTTATCTGTAATATCAGTTCCCAAACGAATAAACGCTACCATTTCGTCATCTCTCAAACGAACCGCACTATTTTCAAGCGCTTCCGCGTGAATGAACATGCGTAATTTGTTGTAACGACGAAGGTCTAAATTAAAGTTTTTATACACCCCTCTTGAGTCACCTGGTGCTAATCCATCTGGTGTTTTCCCTGGTTCAACCGGATATACTTTTAATGACAGCGATTGCTCATTTTGAGCCACCACGGTATTGTTTACATAGTACTGTTCGCGTTTTACACCTGGAGGCACAACATACGGTATAGGTTTTCTGTCATAGTTATCTTGAACCCCTACTGAAGTAACGTCAAATCCCGTATTTGGCCGCAATGGCATTGGATTATTATCCTTGTCATTTTGCAGACTTGCATTGTATCTTCTCCAATCTGAACGCACTAAATCCAAACTTCCGAAACGCAACGTCACATCACTTTCAAATCCCGTTAAATACATACGCATAAAACGCATGGATCTAAAGTCATCAATCATTCCGATTTTCTTTCCATTCTCGTCAATCGGCACTTTATACTGTACCCAACGTACAGGTGTAACCGATCCATCAGCTAACTGTGCGGTTGTATTGCGGATATCCGTTACGTAGTTTTCACCCACTTCTGGATTAGCCTTAATTTTTACCGCATATTCAAAATAAGCATCGATGGTATTCATAGTATTGTCTCCATCAATATCTTCTGCGTCTGGTTGATTATTCCCTCCTCTTGTTCCAGAAGCAGGGGAGTTTCCTTCTAATCCGTTGTAATCTTTATAGCGTTCTAATATTCCTCCTTCTGCATCTAAGTAGTGTACAAAATTATCCGCTGCAGGATCAGGGAAACCAGCAAAATCTTTAAATTTTATTTTTTCCTCCTCGTCGTTTAATCCATCCAACCCGACGTCTTGTAAACGTCTACTTTCTGAATTAACATCAAAAGCATAAATTAGAGAAGGTGCGGCAGGTACTTTACCCCAAATCGTTTCGATTGTTGCTACCGTACTTCCAACCCCTGGCAAACCGTTTTCATATTGTTTGTATCCATCGCGCAAGATATCCTCAGAAATAAATCCAAAGTTCAAGCGAAGCTCACCGTCATTTCTTTCGTTAATTACATCATTTGAACGCCCTACATAAGGATCTAGCACCCAAAATTCAACAAACTCAATATTCGCCTGTTCAAAGTTGGTTGTTGCTAAGCCGCGCATGACACCTCCCCAATTTTTACGTGGCGTTTTTGATTTCAATCCTTGTAAAAATTCTGGGTTAAAGTTGTACGGCCCTCTTTCTTCTGGGTAATAAGTCATATCCAACGTTGTGATGACTCTACTCTCTCCGTAAGCAATATCTTTTGTTGCAAATAATTCTTCGCTATAAATGCGTCTGGTTCTATTCGACGACATATCACGATCGCCAACACCTGATGGTTTTGCACCGACATAAAAAGTTGGATCAATGGTGTACCACGATAATTTTCCTCTTCGGAATCCATCCTCTAAGGATTGGGGTAACTGATTGGGATCTTCATAAGTATTACTATCTTTTTTAAAGAAGCCTACGGGTGTACTCGACAATTTCCAAGCCAAAGGAGAACGAATATCGATACGCGATTGCGCGCCTTCAAAATCATCAATATAAACGGTTGCTTCCCCATTCATCTGATCGTTCTTCGAAGCATCTGGTTGTAAGTAGGCAAATTCTCCTCTTAGTGAAATACGCGATTCTACATCGGTATCAATATTCGGCAACTTATTCACCATTCTCGTTAAGAAAGGAACTTCCGTTGAGTACTGCATATTGAGCCCCCAAATAGTGTTGTTTACAGATTCTTGGCCATAAACCGTTTTATGTGTCATTGGTTTTTCTGACAAACGCAAGAACGTACCACCAATTTTAAAGTCTTTACTAAATTGATGATCAATATTTAATCCGAAGAAACGCTTAGTTTGCTGTCCAAACATCGTATTGTTTTCAACCGAAATATTAATAGGAGTATTAGATGCCAACAACGCTTCATCGAGGATCATCACACGTCCTCCTGTATAGTCAACGGTATAATCTACCCCTTCTGTCAAAATTCGTCCACCTGCATTAACCACTACAGATCCAGGTGCAATATTAAAAGCTCCGATTGGAATCCCCTGTCCACTTACACTCGAATACTTTCCTTTTAATTGGAATTTATTCTTGCTACTTTGATTGCGAATAGCAGATGATTTTGTATTAGCGTATAGTTCTCTAAACACATATTTCTTTTGGTTGCTATTATAGCTAGCTTGTGTATCATAGTCTTCCTCTACTTTGCCCTTTAATTTGTTAAACAGGTGTGAACCAAATGGCTCAACAGTAGTAAAGATGATACGTCCATTTATCGCATCAATAGTTATACCATCAAAAGTATTGCTGTTGTACTGGTTTTGGTTGGAGCTATTCCCATAACCGCCATAGCCACTATTTCCACCATATCCGCCGTTGTTGTTATTGTTAAAGCTCCCCGTACTAGGATCTAACCCATTTGCTGCACTACCTTGTGGCAAATAGTCGAAAAACCCATCCCCTCCATTTTGCGGGTTATTAGACGAGTCCAAACGGTCTAAGTGAAAAACTTTTAACAAAGGCGTACGTTCCACTCCTTCTGGAAGTGGTGTGTCCCCCGCTTGGCTAATATAGTTAAGCGGACTAGGATCGGTATAGAGTAAGTTAAAGCGAAACTTATCTTGTGAAATATTCATGGCATTTGGAATCTGATAAATATTTTTCATCATCAAATTCCAAACTGGTGCACTTGTTAAAGTTAATGAACTCTTCAGCATTTTTACGACAAGTGCTTGTGCTAAAGGCACTGTTGTATCTGGATCTGTTTGCCCTGGAATATTCGTATCGACATTTGAACTTCCGCCATCTGTACCGAACTCCCCTACTTGATACACTTTATCTCCAATGGTATACTGGAAAGCTACCGCCAACACCTCGTCATTAGACAAGCGTTGTTGCAGGGAGATATACCCCAATTGCGGATGGAAAGTAAACTCATTAGGACTCAATTTTCTCGCACTTTCCAAACGAGCATAGTCTAATCCTTCTTGTACATTATTTGTAAAACCACTTCCTCCAATTCCTGAAGTTCGAATTGACGGAGTCAAATAGTTGCTTCCTATTTTCCCTGGGTCATATTGGTTATTCTTGTTATCTACTGGTGCATCAATGGTTTTATTCAATACAAAGGCAGCAGGATCAACGCGTGGTGAGAAAATCATCTCAGGTTTCGCATTGCGTAAAAACCCCTCTCCAAGGTCTTGGATTGCCACGATGTTTCTCAGGTTATTATTAGTTTGACTCACGCGATTATAGCGATTGGTTACCCAAACCTCCACGCGTGTAATTCTGACCCTTGAATTGATGTAAGGATAATTTTTCAATGCTTCGTCATACTTACTTCTAAAGTATTGTGACAAGAAGAAGTGTCGATCTTCATCATAGTCCAACGCATACAGTTCGAAATCTTCTAACATTCCTCCTCCTTCTGCATTGACAGACGTTGTTTGAGATTTTTGTTCAGAAAAGACACCTGTAATGGTCGTTTTTCCAAATTTCAATTCGGTTTTCACTCCAAATAGACTCTGAGCACCGCGAATTAACGATCCGCTGATTGGCATACTCACGTTACCTACTTCTACTTTTTGAACAATATCATCTTCATCGGGACTGTACTCCAATTTCATAATATTCTGGAAGTCAAAACTCGCTTGTGTATCATAATTCGCATTCACGGCTAGACGTGTTCCAACCATTCCCTGCAGTCCCATACTAATTCGCTGGTCAAAATCAAAAGTCGTTGACTTTCTATTTCGACTAGACATCAATGGATTTTCTTGTTTAGTATGGCGAATTCCCATATCAAACTCAACGGATCCTGTAGGTTTTACATCAATTTCATTGGAGCCGAAGATTCCTGAAAACAATTTTGAATTCACGTAATAACGCGGTAACATATCGCGTTGCGCTTGTTCATCTTCAAGTGTTCCGTTAACAGCATTGAATTTTTGCGAAAAATAGCGACGCATTTCTGCTCGCATTAATATTTTTTCATATTCTTTACGCGTGAGAATAAGCGGTAGACTCAAATTGTAATCGCCTACTACTTTGGCGTAGTAATATTGATCTGTAAGGGGATCATACCGATAAGATTCTTTGATAATTTCGGGATCAGGCAATTCTACTTTACCAAAATCATAAGCAGGTTGTGGAAGAGAATCATTGGGTTGATTCAATGGCGTATTCTGTGCAGTTCCAGGTAGAACACTACACACAAGAAAAAGTAAACACAACGCTAACTTTCGGTGAAAAACAAAGAAATCTCCCAAGACTTACAATTTTTTTAATGCTTGTTTAATAATATCTTCAACAGAAGCCTCAGGGCTTGCTTTCAAAATAGCATCCACCACTTTTTCAGCTGTTTTGCGAACAAAACCAAGCACCTCTAAAGCAGATAACGCTTCATCGGCATTTGTATTGTTAATTGTCGGTAAAACTTCATCAATATTATACAGTTTCAGCACTTTTTCCTGTAAGTCAAGAATAATTCGTTGTGCTGTTTTTACCCCAATTCCTTTAATACGCTGAATACCTTTTGCGTCAGCATTGGCGATCATCTGCAATAATTCTTTGGGTGTTGTAGAAGATAAAATATTACGGGCGGTATTTCCACCAACTCCAGATACGGAGATAAGAAGCTTAAATAGCTCGCGCTCTACTTTATCAATAAATCCGAATAAGGTATGCGCGTCTTCTTTAATTTGAAGAAAAGTATACAGCTTTAGGTTTTCAGAATTTCCTATAAGTGAATATGTATACAGTGATATATTTATTTGATAACCTACCCCGTGGCAATCCACAATTACTTCGGTAGGTGTTTTTTCAATTAATCTTCCTTGAATCTGCGCAATCATAGTATCTAATTTTCATCAAAAATAGTAAATAATTTTAACTATTTACTAACATAATGATCGGCAAACCAAGGAAGATTTTCATTTTAGTTTTTTATTTTTTCTTGCGGCTCTCTCTTACTTGAGCATCTACCACAGCAACGGCTGTCATATTGACCATTTCATCAACACTTGCCCCTAATTGGAAGATGTGAACTGCCTTTTCTAGTCCCATAATAATTGGTCCTATTGAAGTGGCTTTATTCAACTCTTTCAACATTTTATACGTAATATTTGCGGAATCCAAGTTTGGAAAAACAAGAGTATTTACCTTTTTATTGACAAGTTTTGAGAAAGGGAATTTAGACTTGAGCATATCATTATTCAACGCAAAGTCCATTTGAATTTCACCATCAACCACCATATCAGGGTGATTTTCGTGTAAAATTTTCACGGCTTCTCTTACTTTCGTTGGAGATGTATGCTCAGCAGAACCGAAGTTCGTGTAAGACAACATCGCAATTACGGGATCCAATCCGAACATTTTCACCGTTTTCTCCACCATAACCGCAATCTTAGCTAATTCTTCCGCTGTTGGATTTGGATTAATGGCAGTATCAGCTAAAAACATCGGGCCTCTTTTGGTCATCATCAAGTTAGCTGTCGCAATTTTATCTACGCCTTGAGCGCGTGGAATTAACTCCAAAATTGGTTTCACAACTGTTGGATAGCTACGAGAATATCCTGTTACCAAAACATCTGCTTGTCCTGTATTAACCAACATTGCAGCAAAATAATTGCGTTCGCGCATTAATTTTGATGCTTCATATTGCGTAATTCCCTTGCGTTGTCTCGTTTTCCAATATAAATCGGCAAATATGGCTCTTCTTTCCTTCTCGCCTTCTCCTTTAGGATCGATGATTTCCACATCTGCATGAAACTCAATCTCTTTTTTCAATTCTACGATAGTTTCTTTATCTCCTAGTAAAATAGGGATAGCAATACCCTCTTCGTATGCAATTTGAGCAGCTTTTAATACATCTAAGTGATCTGCTTCAGCATACACAACGCGTTTCGCATCGATTTTAGCTCTATTGAACAACATACGCACCAACTTATTGTCGGATCCCATGCGTTCTTCAAGCTCTTGTTTGTATTTATCCCAATCCATGATCGGCGCTTCTGCAAGTCCAGAATCCATTGCTGCTTTAGCTACCGCTGGTGGAACAACAGCAATCAAACGAGGATCAAATGGTTTTGGAATGATGTACTCACGTCCAAAGCTTAACTTTGTCTCTCCGTAGGCGATATTTACTTGTTCAGGCACAGGCTCTTTTGCTAATTTAGCTAAAGCAACCACTGCAGCCATCTTCATTTCTTCGTTGATTTTTGTTGAGCGAACATCCAAAGCTCCTCTAAAGATATAAGGGAATCCCAACACGTTATTCACTTGGTTCGGATAATCCGATCTACCCGTAGCCATAATCACGTCTTTGCGCGTTTGAACCGCTAAGTTGTAATCTATTTCAGGTTTTGGATTAGCCATAGCAAATACGATAGGATTGTCTGCCATACCTAACAACATCTCAGGTGTAACAACATCTGCAGTAGAAAGACCGATAAACACATCGCTTCCTTTCATTGCATCGAGTAAAGAAATGTCGTAATCCACAGCAAATGCACGTTGCATATCCGAAATGCGATCGTCGCTTTTCTTCAATACCCCTTTACTGTTGAACATTAAGATATTCTCTTGCTTTACCCCAAAGGCAACATATAGATTAGCACAAGCGATTGCAGCAGACCCTGCTCCAGATACGACCATTTTCACTTCTTCTATTTTCTTGCCTGCTAATTCTAAAGCATTCAGTAAAGCAGCAGCAGAGATGATGGCAGTTCCGTGTTGATCATCGTGCATCACTGGAATATTTAATTCCTCTTTTAATCTTCTTTCAATTTCAAAAGATTCTGGTGCTTTGATGTCTTCTAAGTTGATTCCTCCAAACGTTGGCGCAATGTTTTTTACGGTTTCAATAAACGTATCGATATCCGTTGTATCTACTTCGATATCAAAAACATCAATATCTGCAAAGATCTTAAACAACAGTCCTTTTCCTTCCATTACGGGCTTTGACGCTTCTGGACCGATATTACCCAATCCTAAAACGGCTGTTCCGTTGGAGATAACAGCAACTAAGTTTCCTTTTGCTGTATATTTATAAACGTTATTTACATCTTTTGCAATTTCTAAACATGGTTCAGCTACTCCTGGCGAATAAGCCAGTGCTAAATCTCTTTGAGAAGAATATTTTTTTGTAGGTACTACTTGAATTTTTCCAGGTGTTGGTTTTGCGTGATATAACAACGCTTCCCTACGTAAGCTTTCTTTATTCATAAAAATACTTTTAACCGAATAAACAAAGTTACCTCTTTTTAAAGATAATTTATTGTTAGAATTTTATTCCTTTAAAAATTTAATATTCCGTACTAAACCTTGGTATTTTGCTCTTTTTACTGCGGATTTTTTAAAAACATCATTAAAAACCTCATTTGTAAGTTCTTCCCACTCGCTGTTCGAGTAGTTCATTAACGCCTCGTTAGGAGTAAATCGAGGTTCGTTATGAGGCTTAGAAAAGCGATTCCACGGACAAACGTCTTGACAGACGTCACAACCATACATCCAGTTATCAAATTGCCCAGCTAACTCAGCGGGAATATCGTCTTTTAATTCGATGGTAAAATAAGAAATACACTTGGATCCATTAACGATATAAGCGCTTTCTATTGCGCCAGTAGGACAGGCATCGATGCATCGGGTGCACTTGCCACAATGATCTGTGGTTGCACCGTCAGGTTCCAGCTCTAAGTCAATAATTAATTCGGCAATAAAAAAGAAGGACCCTACTTGTTTCGAGATGAGATTACTGTTTTTACCAACCCATCCCAATCCACTTTTTGCCGCCCAAGCTTTGTCTAAAACCGGTGCAGAATCAACAAAAGCCCGTCCATCGACGGCGCCAATATTTTCGTAAATAAAATGCAGGAGTTCTTTTAGCTTATCCTTGACTACATAGTGATAATCTTCGCCATAGGCGTATTTTGAAATTTTATACGCTCCTTCTGCTTGTACGCGCTCGGGATAATAGTTAAACAAGAGTGAAACAACACTTTTCGCCCCTTCTACCAATAACGTTGGGTTTAATCGCTTATCGAAATGATTTTCCATGTATTGCATACTCCCATGCATTTTGGCATTCAGCCATTGCTCCAAACGAGGGGCTTCTTCTTCTAGAAAACCAGCTTTCGATATACCACAAGACATAAACCCCAAACGCTTGGCTTCGGCTTTAATCAGCTCGGCATAGTGAGATTTTTTATCCATAACTACTTACATATCAAAAAGCCCACCCATCGCTTTGGATCGTCCAAGGTGTTTAAATGCTAATTCCGTTGCTTCGCGACCACGAGGTGTACGAATAATAAAACCTTCCTGAATCAAATAGGGTTCATACACTTCTTCCAGTGTCTCAGCATTTTCGGATACAGCTGTGGCCAAGGTAGATAAGCCAACAGGTCCTCCTTTAAACTTATCGATAATTGTCGAGAGAATCTTATTATCCATCTCATCTAGCCCTCTAGCATCCACATGGAGCGCATTTAAGGCATATTTAGAGATTGCTACATCAATACTTCCATTACCTTTAATTTGAGCAAAATCACGCACCCTACGCAGTAATGCGTTAGCGATACGCGGGGTACCTCTACTACGTCCTGCAATTTCAATAGCTGCTTCGAGATCTATGGGTACATTTAAAATAGAGGCACTACGTTCGATAATCGTCGCTAACAATTCTTTAGAATAATACTGCAAACGACTTTGAATACCAAAACGCGCACGCATCGGTGCGGTAAGTAAACCGGAACGAGTGGTAGCCCCCACTAAAGTAAAGGGATTCAAGTGAATTTGAACCGAGCGTGCATTGGGCCCTGATTCAATCATAATATCAATTTTAAAATCTTCCATCGCTGAGTACAAATACTCTTCAACAATGGGACTTAACCGGTGTATTTCATCAATAAACAAGACATCTCTCTCCTCCAAATTGGTTAAGAGTCCAGCTAAATCACCTGGTTTATCCAACACAGGTCCAGAAGTGATTTTAATACCTACGTTCAACTCATTCGCTAAGATATTTGCCAATGTCGTTTTACCTAATCCCGGAGGACCGTGAAACAGCGCGTGATCTAGTGCTTCACCCCGTTGATTTGCAGCTGCCACGAAAATTTTCAGGTTTTCCAAAACACTATCCTGACCCGCAAAATCGTCAAAAGACAAGGGTCTTAATTTTTTTTCAACGTCAAATTCCTCCTGGTTGAAATGTCTCGTTGTAGGATCTAAATGTTCATTCATAAAACAAAGATAGATCAAAAAAAGGGATACAAAAAAAACGCCATTCAAATTTGAATGGCGTTTTTTGTATTTAAACTAAAAATAAGTTTAGTGATGTAATTGCTCCTCACCTTCAATATAAGGCATTGTTTGAGGGGCATAATCTTCTGGTAAACCAGGTTTACTATAGTCATAAGGCCATCTGTAAACAACTGGTAATTCACCAGGCCAGTTTCCGTGGATGTGCTCTACTGGCGTAGTCCACTCTAAACTGTTTGATTTCCAAGGATTTTGAGGTGCTTTCTTACCGTAGAAAATACTAACGAAGAAGTTCCATAAGAATACCAATTGGAAAGCCGATCCTACTAAAGCAAACACCGTAATTAATACGTTCACATCATAGAACTCGTCAAATAATGGGAAAGCTGTGTTTGAGTAGTAACGACGAGGTAGACCCGCTAATCCGATGAAGTGCATTGGGAAGAATACTCCGTACGCACAAACAGCAGTTACCCAGAAGTGAATATAACCTAAGTTTTTATTCATCATTCTACCGAACATTTTAGGGAACCAGTGGTAGATACCAGCAAACATTCCGTAAAGCGCAGAGATACCCATTACTAAGTGGAAGTGAGCAATAACGAAATACGTATCGTGTACGTTGATATCTAATGTTGAGTCTCCTAAAATAATCCCTGTTAAACCTCCAGTGATGAATGTCGAAACGAATCCAATACAGAATAACATCGCAGGGTTCATTTGAATATTACCAGACCAAATAGTCGTGATATAGTTAAATGCTTTTACTGCAGAAGGAATTGCGATCAACAAGGTTGTGAAAGTAAACACAGATCCTAAGAATGGGTTCATACCCGAAACGAACATGTGGTGACCCCAAACAATAGTTGATAAGAAAGCAATACCTAAAATTGAAGCAATCATCGCGCGGTAACCAAAGATTGGTTTACGAGCTGAAGTTGCGATAATCTCTGAAGTAATTCCCATCGCTGGTAAGATTACGATATATACCTCAGGGTGACCTAAGAACCAGAATAAGTGTTCATATAAAACTGGCGAACCTCCTTGGTAATGTAAAACTTCTCCAGCTAAGTAAATATCTGATAAGAAGAATGACGTACCGAAGCTTCTATCGAAAATCAATAATAAAGCAGCTGATAAAAGAACTGGGAACGATACGATACCGATAATAGCCGTAACGAATAATGCCCAAACTGTCAATGGCATTCTAGTCATTGTCATTCCTTTTGTTCTCAAGTTAACTACAGTTGCAACGTAGTTTAATGATCCCATTGTAGAAGAAACGATGAAGATAGCCATGGAGATTAACCAAAGTGTCATCCCTGAACCAGATCCTGGAATTGCTTGTGGCAATGCACTCAATGGAGGATAAATTGTCCATCCAGAAGAAGCAGGTCCACCTTCTACGAATAATGAGATAACCATTAATACAGCAGAAACAAAGAAGAACCAGTAAGATAACATGTTCATGAATCCTGAAGCCATATCACGTGCTCCAATCTGCAAAGGAATAAGTAAGTTCGAGAACGTACCACTTAAACCAGCTGTCAATACGAAGAATACCATGATTGTTCCGTGCATGGTAACCAAAGCAAGGTAGATATCATTTCGCATTACTCCATCAGGAGCCATTTTATCACCTAATAACCATTTGAATACTTGAAAAGATTCTTCTGGCCACGCGATTTGCATTCTAAATAAAAGGGACATTACAATCCCAATGATTCCCATAATAATACCTGTAATCAAGTATTGTTTAGCAATCATCTTGTGGTCTAAACTAAATACGTATTTAGTAAAGAAATTTCCTTTATCGTGATGATCGTGATCGTGATCATTAATTATTTCGTGTCCTATTGCTGACATAGTATAAGTTTTAATTTAATACGTGAATTATTGTACTACTTGAGCGATAGCTTCAGTTTCAACAGCCTCTGTAACAACTTCTGTTTCAGCAGGAGCAGTAACTTCTTCTTCTTTAGCACCATTTTCGGCAGCTACTTGATCTGCTAAAGTTGGTAACTCTTTTAACCAAGTCTTGAATTCATCTTCCGTTGAAACTACTACTTTAATTTGCATATTGTAGTGAGAAGCTCCACAAATTTTATTACATAATAATAAGTAATCAAATGTATATGGATCTAAAGGCTCATGTCCTTCAGCGATTAATTCTTGACTTCTTTCCGCTCTAATATTATTAATATTATTCACTTTGCTAACAATTCCTTCACGAGTTCTCATCTCTTCTGTTGTAACGCTAGGTACAAAAGCGAATTGAGTAACCATACCAGGTACACAGTTCATCTGTGCTCTAAAGTGAGGTAAATAAGCGGAGTGTAAAACGTCTTGCGATCTAAATTTTAAAACAACTTTCTTTCCAACTGGTAAGTGAAGTTCTTTTGCCATTTTATCATCTTGTGCGTTAGGGTCAGCCATATCCACACCAACTACGTTTACACCTTTAATGAAACGAACGTTCGCTTTTCCTAATGTATTGTCTTCACCAGAATAACGTACATCCCATCCGAATTGTTTTGCATACACTTCGATATTGATTACTTCTTCTTCTTCGTCAACAAACATAATATCATTCCAAGCAAATAATCCATAAAGGATTAAACCTGTTAATGTAATTGTTGGGATGATAGTCCAAGCTGCTTCTAACTTATCATTATCAGAAAAATATCTTGCTTTTCTTCCTTTAATACCACGTCCTTTAAATGCGAAGTAGTGTAATAAAAACTGCGTAACAATCTGAACAAAGAAAATCAATCCCATTGAAATCCACATTAGATTATCAACCGTTTTTCCGTGTTCTGATGCAGAATCACTCATTAAAGGAAAACTTCCATATTCTACTAAACAAAAGATGGTGAATACATAGATGAAAGCTAAGAAAGCGAAAGTAATATAACCGTGTACGTTATTATCTTTCTCATTAGCTACTTGAGATGCATAGTCATTCGGACCTGATCCTACTTGCGTTAGATCAAATATCTTAGTCAATTGCCATATTGCAATTCCCAATAATACAACTATCGCTACTATTAATAAACTAGTCATTGGTTTATTTTTAATTATTAATAATGAAAATGTTTACTTTCTTCAATTAGCGGGTTGTTCTTAGCTAATAATGGAGCTTTAGAGATTGCAGTAAACCCAACATAGATAAATAATCCGATGAAGAACATTAACGCTGCAATTTCAGGAACACCGATAAACCAAGATCCACCAACTGTACCAGGACTGATCATAATAAAGAAGTCTAAATAGTGACCTACAATAATACAAGTACCAGCCATAACAACAATCCAAGATAAGCGTTTGAAATCTGTGTTGATTAACAATAATAATGGCAACACAAAGTTCAACAATAACATTCCGAAGAATGGTAAGTTATACTCTTGAATTCTGAAGATAAAGTAAGTAACCTCTTCTGGAATGTTAGAGTACCACTGTAACATAAATTGTGAGAACCAAAGATAAGTCCAGAAAATACTTAAACCAAACATAAATTTAGCTAAATCGTGAATGTGACTTGTATTCACAAATTCCAGATAACCTTTGCTTTTCAAGTACAACGTAGAGAATGCAATTACTGTAATACCAGTTACAAAGAAACTAGCGAATACATACCATCCGAACAATGTACTATACCAGTGTGTATCAATAGACATGATCCAGTCCCAAGAAGCCATAGATTCAGTAACAATAAAGAAAGCTAAGAAACCAGCAGAAGCTTTGAACATTTTCTTGTGAAAAGCTAAATCTCCTGTTTCGTCTAATTTCAACGATTGCTTTCTCATATAGATTCTATATAAGTTCCAACCACCTAAGAAAATGATTGCTCTTATAAAGAAGAAAGGAATATTTAAATATCCTGTTTTATTCTTAATTAGTATATCGTGTTCTACTACAGCTGGATCCATCCAAATAAATAGGTGGTTTCCTCCCGCAGCACTTGCGATTAACAATAAGAAGAAAATAATCGAACCTGGCAAAAGGTAAGCCGTTAATCCTTCCATAACGCGGAAAAGGACTGGCGACCAACCTGCAGCAGCAGCGTAATTGATTCCGTAAAACGCGAGAATCCCTAAAGACACAAGCATTACGAAAATACAAGCTACATAAACAGCTGTCCAAGGTTTATTTTGCATCTGAGTTAACACATGCTCTAAATGTTTTTGGTGAGCGTCGTGATCTGCATCCGACACCTCACTATGGTCCGCATGATGTCCTCCATCATGGTGCGCTTGCTCATTTAAAATCTGCTCTACTTCAGCAGTCGTCTTTGGTGCACTGAAAAACCCATACGCGATCCCTATAATTCCAAGAGCCATAAGGACGAACGCAAAGGTTTTCAAATTTTTTGATAATGTGTACATATCTAAACTTTCAACTAAGTTTTACAATTTATTATTCTGATTTCAATTTAAGCACATAATCAGTAACTAACCAACGTTCGTGTTGAGTCATTTGATTCTTGTGCGCTCCCATTGAATTCAAACCATAAGTAATAACGTGGTAGACACCTCCTTCAGTCAGTTCTCTATCGTGATAGTTAGGAACACCTAAGAATTTTTCTCTTTTCACCAAGTTACCTTTTCCATCTCCTTTTGCACCGTGACAAACTGAGCAGTAAATTGCATACAACTCTTTACCTTTCTCTAAATCCTTTTCATCTGCAGTTAAAGGCGATTTCAAATGTAGTCTCGCTTCTGCTAAACCATCTGGAGTATCAGCATACTCCTCCGGTTGAAATCCACGAGGTACAGATCCTTCTGCAGGAAGTTGTCCTTCCTTACCATTTTTAAAAACAGTAGTAGGAACTTCAGAATATGTTTCATATGCAACTGATTCGTACATATTTGGTATAAACTGATAGTTAGGACGCTCTTTGTTAAAACAAGACGTAGTCAAAACAGCTACACCCGCTAAAGTTACTATTTTATATATCGATTTCATGCTACTATTACTTTTCAATTACTTTAACTTCAACTGCTCCTGTACCTTTGAAGAATTCAATTGCAGTATCTTCGTCTCCTTTTAAAGCAACCTCCATTAAGAAATGGTCATCAGTTGTTCTTACAT
Source organism: Myroides sp. C6-3 (assembly GCF_050522425.1). Classification (NCBI taxonomy): domain Bacteria; kingdom Pseudomonadati; phylum Bacteroidota; class Flavobacteriia; order Flavobacteriales; family Flavobacteriaceae; genus Myroides; species Myroides sp. C6-3. Next base: position 74,008 of record NZ_JBMVQP010000012.1, read on the forward strand.
CAGGATTCTCAGCCGATTTAAATGGCCATAATTTACTTCTAAAGAAGAATGTTAAAACCATTAAGTGAGCAGAGAATAACACCGTCATCTCAAACATAATAGGCACAAACGCCGGCATATTCTGGATAAAACTAAAGCTAGGCTTACCTCCAATGTCTTGTGGCCAATCAACAATCATAATGAAATACATCATGCTTGTTCCAAATGCTAAACCTACTAAACCGTATAAGAATGCACAAATAGCTAATCTAGTTGGTTTTAATCCCATCGCCTTGTCTAGTCCGTGAACTGGGAAAGGCGTGTATATCTCTTCAATGTGATGGTGAGCAGATCTTGTTTCTTTAACTGCATCTAACAACACATCATCATCATTGTATATTGCGTGAATAAACTTATTACTCATAACGAATTAGTGATTTAATGATTGATGACCTTCTTTACTATCTCTTTCTTTTTTGTAGTATTCACCTGATGATTTCAAGATAGTTTTCACCTCTGCTTGCGCAATTACAGGGAAACTTCTTGAGTATAACAAGAATAATACGAAGAAGAAACCGATTGTTCCAATATAAATACCAGCATCAACAAAAGTTGGTTGGAACATCGTCCAAGATGATGGTAAGTAATCTCTGTGTAACGAAGTAACGATAATTACGAAACGCTCGAACCACATCCCTACGTTTACTACGATTGAGATAATAAACGAAGCCATAATGTTTGTTCTAATTTTCTTCACCCACATAACTTGCGGAGAAATTACGTTACATGTCATCATCAACCAATAAGACCACCAGTATGGACCAGATGCACGGTTTAAGAAAGCGTATTGTTCATACTCTACTCCTGAATACCAAGCTACCCATAACTCTGTAATATAAGCTACCCCAACTACAGATCCCGTAATCATTACGATGATGTTCATCAACTCAATGTGTTGAACCGTGATATAATCTTCCAAGTTGGATACTTTTCTCATGATGATCAACAATGTGTTTACCATCGCGAATCCAGAGAAGATCGCACCCGCAACGAAGTACGGAGGTAAAATGGTTGTATGCCATCCTGGGATCACAGAAGTAGCAAAGTCAAAAGATACAATTGTATGTACAGAAAGTACAAGTGGTGTAGCTAAACCAGCCAATACCAAGTGAACTTCTTCGAAACGTTGCCAATCTTTTGCTCTTCCTGACCAACCGAAAGATAAAATTGAATAAACTCTTTTTGTAAATGGCGTGATAGCTCTATCACGTAACATGGCGAAGTCAGGTAGTAAACCAGTCCACCAGAAAACTAATGATACTGATAAATACGTAGAAATCGCGAAAACGTCCCATAATAGCGGTGAGTTAAAGTTTACCCATAGCGAACCGAATTGGTTTGGAATAGGTAAAACCCAATATGCTAACCAAGGGCGTCCCATATGTATGATCGGGAATAAACCAGCCTGAACTACCGAGAAAATTGTCATTGCCTCTGCAGAACGGTTAATAGCCATTCTCCATTTTTGTCTGAATAATAATAATACAGCAGAAATTAACGTACCGGCGTGACCGATACCAACCCACCAAACGAAATTGGTAATATCCCAAGCCCATCCAACAGTTTTATTTAATCCCCAAGTACCTATACCTGTTCCTACGGTGTAAGCCATACAGCCTACCCCCCATAAGAACGCTAACAAAGCAATAGCGAATACTCTCCACCATAATTTATTTGCTCGTCCTTCAACAGGTCTAGCCACATCCACAGTTATATCGTGGTAAGATTTCTTACCGATAACTAAAGGTTTTCTAATGGGTGCTTCGTAATGTGACGACATAATCCTTTATATGTTTCTTTAATTAATAATTCTTTTTAAACTAGATATTTCTAACCTTAACGTGATAGAAAACATTTGGTTTTGTACCAATGTGCTCTAACAGGTGGTATTTTCTATCTGATTCAGCTAATTTAGTAATTTCTGATTCTTTTTCATTAACATCTCCAAATACCATAGCTCCACTTGAACAAGCTGCAGAACAAGCAGTTTCGAATTCGTTAGGACGAACCGCTCTACCTTCATTCTTCGCTTTCAAGATTGTTGCTTGAGTCATTTGAATACACAATGAACATTTCTCCATTACCCCTCTTGAACGAACCACTACGTCTGGATTTAATACCATACGTCCTAAATCGTCATTCATGTGGTAATCGAATTCGCTATTTTGAGCATATAAGAACCAGTTGAAACGTCTTACCTTATAAGGACAGTTGTTTGCACAGTATCTAGTTCCAACACAACGGTTATATGCCATATGGTTTTGACCTTGGCGTCCGTGTGATGTTGCTGCAACTGGACATACAGTCTCACAAGGTGCGTGATTACAGTGCTGACACATTACAGGTTGGAAAACAACTTGTGGGTTATCTGCAGGATGCTCTAACTCCATATAAGCAGAACGAGCTTCTGAGAAACCTTTAGCGTTAACCTTTTTGTCTACGTCTTCAGCAAAAGTATCTTCTGATGAATAATATCTATCAATACGCAACCAGTGCATATCTCTACTTCTTCTCACCTCTGATTTACCAACTACTGGTACGTTATTTTCAGCGTGACATGCGATAACACATGCTCCACATCCTGTACAAGCATTTAAATCAATTGACAAGTTAAAGTGGTGACCTACAGTACGATCGAATGATTCCCAAATATCAACAGAAGAAGCTCTTACTTCTTGGTGATCGTAAGAAACCATTGGGAAGATATTCCACTCCTCAACATCTTTTGTATTGAAAATTTCTAAGGTAGTATCCTTAACGATATCCCCTCTACTCATTAATGTATTCTGTAACTGAACACAAGCAAACTCATGGTTTCCTGATGCTTTCGCCACAGTAACATTTTGTACGTTATCGAAGTTGTGATATAGCGTATAAGCGTTAACCCCTACTTGCATATCTTCTTTTAAGCTTGCTTTTCTTCCGTATCCGAAAGCTAAACCAACTGTTCCAGCCGCTTGACCTGGCTGAATTAATGCAGGTACATTTTCTAAGGTAACACCATTTGCAGTAATTGTAACATAGCTACCATCTAATCCACCGTTAGCTACGTGGAAGTTTACGATACCTAAGGCTTCCGCATCAGCACGTGAGATTGTTAAGTAGTTATCCCATGAAACACGCGTGATTGGATCTGGGAACTCTTGCAACCAAGGGTTGTTTGCTTGTTGTCCATCTCCCATTCCTGTTTTAGTATACAATACTAATTCAAGTCCTTCACCTTTTTTCGCCTTACTCAAAGCAGAAACAGCAGAAGAGAAATCAGCAGACGCTGTTACTTTTGCGTTCTCACCTGATACAGCAAAACCATCGTGAACTAATTGATTCCAAGTTAAACCAGAAACATAAGAAGCACTTGTTTCTTTGACATAGTCATAATACGCTGTATTATTTCCATTCCACAACAATAAAGCCTCTTGGAACTGTCTTGTATCAAATAATGGTCTGATTGTAGGTTGTGTAACTGAGTAGTGACCTTTTTTAATCATCACATCACCCCAAGCCTCTAAATAGTGAGGAGCAGCGGCAGCGATAGTAGTCTCTAAAGCAGTTTCATCTTCTTTCATTGTGAAGCTAACTGAAGTTTTTACTTTCTTCAATCCTTCAACGAAAGCAGCATGATCAGCCAAAGTATATACAGGGTTGATTCCTGACATAATTAAAGTATGAACTTTTCCTGCGTTCATTTCTTTAATTAACGCTGCTACTTTTGCAGCATTACCTTGTCTTACATATTTTGTTTGTTCTGGTAAGAAAGCCTCCGCTTGTAACGCTTCGTTTATTGCTAAAACAACCAACTGAGCATTTACATCTTCTAAACCTGTAACAACAACTCCTTTTGAACCTGCTGCTTTTACTTGTTTAGCAGCTTTATTGATTGCTTCGTCGTACGCTGTATTCGAAGAAGAAACTGACCCTCCTACGATTGCGTTGTACAATTTCACTAATGCCGCTTTTTGTTCTGCAACAGTTAATGGAATACGAACGTCAGCATTTGCACCAGAAAGACTCATATTAGCCTCAATCTGAATATGCTTAGACATTACTCCATTTTTAGGAATACGATTTTGAGCATATGCTGAATCATATCCACCTCCTTGCCAATCTCCTAAGAAGTCAGCACCAACAGAAACGATTACACTTGCTTTTCCAAAATCATAATCCGCTAATCCGCGTTTTCCGTAAGCTTGCTCGTAAGCATCTGCAGCAGCAGAAGACGAAACAGCATCGTACACCACGTGTTTAGCATTCGGATAAGTTTCAATGAACTTTTCGATTAATCTATCAGTAGAAGGACTTGCCATTGTATTTGTCAACAATACAACACTTCCTCCAGTTGATTTAGCATCTTGTAAACTTGCTCTAACCTTTGCATCTACATCATCCCAAGAAGCATTTTTCCCTTCGATTTTCGGTGCAGTTAAACGCTTGCTATCATACATTGAAAGTACAGATGCATGTACACGCGCATTCGCACCTGAATATGCGTTTGCAAGTTTATTATTATCAATCTTGATTGGACGACCCTCACGAGTCTTAACCAAAACATTTACAAAATCAAATCCATCTGCAATTGTAGTTGCGTAGTAGTCAGCAATACCAGGAATAATCTCCTCTGGCTGAACCACGTAAGGAATTGATTTTATAACTGGTCCCTCACATGCAGCTAAGGTAGCTGCAGCTGTTGAAAAACCAACATATTTCAAAAAGTCTCGACGAGTTGTTGAAGAAGAAGACAATTTGTTTTTGTCTCCAAGAAATTCATCTGTAGGAATTTCCTCAACAAATTCATTGTTTCTCAGCGTCTCAACAATAGAACTATTATCATTCAGCTCTTCAACACTTTTCCAGTATTTTTTGTTTGATGCCATTGTATATAAATATTAGCTTCTTATTCTTAAATAATTCTTAATAGTGACATTTACCACACTCTAGCCCACCCATTTGAGCAACTGTCAATTTCTCTACTCCGTACTTGTTTGCAAGTTCTTCGTGGATTTTCGCATAGTAAGCATTGTCTTTCAACTTAACATCTGTTGTTCTGTGACAGTCAATACACCATCCCATCGTCAAAGGAGAATGTTGTCTCATGATTTCCATTTCTTCAACTGGTCCGTGACAAGTTTGACATTCTAATCCAGCAACATTTACGTGTTGTGAGTGATTGTAGTAAACGAAATCAGGTAAATTATGAATACGAACCCATTTAACAGGCTTCTCTTTACCAGTATATTTTTGAGTTGAAGGATCCCATCCAACAGCGTCGTATAACTTTTGAATTTCAGCAGTGTAAAATTCCGGTGTGTATTTACCGTAATCTGTTCCTTCGTCTCCTGTAAACTCACTGATGCTTTTATGACAGTTCATACAAACATTCAAAGAAGGGATTCCTGAAGTTTTACTTGATCTTGCAGACGAGTGACAGTATTTACAATCGATACCGTTATCTCCTGCGTGAATTTTGTGAGAGAAGTGAATTGGTTGAACTGGTTCATACCCTTCATCTACTCCAATTTGCATCATATAACCATAAGCGAAATACGATCCAATTAAAACAAATACGATAGTAGAACAAATTACTAAGAATTGGTTTTTCACAAACGCTTTCCATACAGGAACTGTTTGACGAACTTCTTCTGTTAAACCATTTGCCTCAACAACTTTATTCAGTACTTTTTTAACAAGGAAAAGCATCGTTACCAATAACAACAACACTACTACTAATGCTCCTAATACAATCATATTAGAAACCGCATCTCCACCCCCTCCTTGTCCTTGAGCAGCAGCACCTCCAGTAGCAACTACAGGCTCAGCTTTAGGTTCAGATACATACGCCAAGATATCATCGACATCTTGATCAGATAAACCTGGGAAGTCGTTCATCACAACTTTGTTCCACTCATTGAACAGTTTTACCGCACGAGCGTCACCAGATTTAATCAAAGACGAACTACTTTTAATCCACTTGTGTAGCCACTCTACATCCCCGTCGTGACGTTCAACAACTCCACGAAGTGCAGGTCCTGTAGAAGCTCCGTCCAACTTATGACATGCCGCACAGTTAGAATTAAACAATTCCTTACCCTTTGCTACGTCCTGAGCAAACGAAATTGTAGAAAACGATAGCATTAATGCTAAACAAAAGAATAAAATCTTTGAAAACGAATTATGGTTACCCACTTTTTTCATAGTTATAAATTGATTTTCAACTAAACTTGGTCTTTTTAATAACAGTGATAATCAACTATTATTCAATACACCTTATTTACAAACTCCGACAAAAATACAATTTATGCATAACTCTTAAAACCTTTAACGACCTTAATCTTTAATTTATACGCGTTCTAAATAAAGCCATCTCACGCAATTTTCAAGAATAATTGTAAATTTGCTTCAAATACATTTCATTATGAGAATTTTAAGAATATTTCCGGTCCTTTTTTGCTTGTTTTTTATGCATACAATAAGTTATGCACAAGAGAGAAATAACGCGATTCAAGAGCCTTTAGCCATAAAAAAACTCGTTGAAGCGAAAAGAAACACTACATCTTCATCACTGAACACGGATAAATACAACATTCAGATTTTTTACGGAAAAAACGATCAAGCAAAAGCAGCCTTGATTCGTTTTAAACGACTTTATCCAGAGATGGAAGCCACCGTAATTTACTCCAATCCTTCCTACAAAGTTTTGGCAGGAAATTTCAAGACGCGTTTAGAAGCTGAACGCTATCTTCAAACCATTAAAAAGGATTTTGAGAACGCTCTATTATTGCGTCCAGGAAAATAAAATAAAAAATCCCGTTGTATTGTACAACGGGATTTTTTATATCCTCACTTGTTGGTCACACTTACCCAACGATATTTATAATTTTTCCAGGAACGACAATTAACTTTTTCGGTTCGCGTCCTTGCAATTGCGCTTGTGTTCTTTCATCCGCCAAAATAATCTTTTCGATTTCCTCTACACTTAAATCCAACGCTAGCTCAATTTTGAAACGCATCTTTCCATTAAAAGAAACAGGGTATTCTTTGGCATCTTCAACTAAGTACGCCGCTTTAAACTCAGGGAATGGCTGATCCGAAATAGTTTCTTTATATCCTAGCATACTCCAAAGCTCTTCTGCAATATGCGGCGCATAGGGTGCAACCAAAATAGCTAGAGGTTCTAAGATAGCGCGGTGATGACATTTCTGTTGTCCTAACTCGTTCACGCAAATCATAAATTGAGACACTGATGTATTGAATGAAAAAGCCTCTATATCTTCTTGTACTTTTTTAATTGTTTTATGTAGGGACTTATACATCTCTTTTGTAGGCTCTTTGTCCACAACAACTACTGCTGTATCATCTGCATACAATCTCCACAGTTTTTTTAAGAAACCAAACACTCCCGAAATACCTGCTGTATTCCAAGGTTTCGCTTGCTCTAAAGGACCTAAGAACATTTCGTACAAACGCAGCGTATCTGCTCCATACTCCTGACAGATGTCGTCTGGGTTTACAACGTTATAGTAAGACTTTGACATTTTCTCTACTTCGTGTCCTACAATATATTTTCCATTGGCATTGCAAATAAATTCTGCTGTAGCATAATCAGGTCTCCAAGCTTTGAATCCCTCCATATCCAATTCAGACGAATTGTTCACTAAACCAACATAAGCATACAGTTGTTGAACTTTCTCGTCTTTAATCCTATCTTTTGAAATGAAAGTATTTGTTCCTTCAATTCGATAAACAAAAGCTGAAGTTCCCAAGATCATTCCTTGATTGATCAATTTTGCGAAAGGTTCTTCTGTAGGAGCGACACCGATATCTTTTAAAAATTTATTCCAGAAACGGCTATACAACAAGTGTCCTGTTGCATGCTCACTTCCCCCTATATATAGATCTACATTTTGCCAGTAGTCTAACGCTTTTTCAGAAGCGATAAATTCTTCATTTGTCGGATCCATATAACGCATCCAATACCAAGAAGAACCTGCCCATCCAGGCATTGTATTCAATTCTAATGCAAATACTGTTTTTTCATCTATTTCGTCATTGGAAACAACTTGGTTGTTAACGGTATCCCATGCCCATGTGTGTGCGTTTCCTAATGGCGGTTGCCCATCTTCTGTTGGCAAGTACTTTTCAACCTCTGGCAATACGATTGGCAAATACGCTTGGTCAATCATCTTAGGCAATCCGTTCACGTAGTACACAGGGAAAGGTTCTCCCCAATAACGTTGACGAGAAAAAACCGCATCGCGCAAACGATAATTTGTCTTTCCTTTACCTTGCCCTACTTCTTCTAATGCAGCAATTGCTTTAGCCGTAGCTTCTTTGTACTCCAATCCATTTAAGAAATCAGAATGCTCCAATACAAAGCCTTCTTTTTCAGCAAAAGCTTCTTCGCTAATATCTTGGTTAAAAATATTTTTAATTGCAATACCAAAGTGTTTCGCAAAAGCATAATCACGCGTATCTCCAGCAGGAACTGCCATAACAGCACCTGTTCCATACCCTGCTAACACATAATCTCCAATCCAAATTTCAATAGGTTCTTTGGTAAACGGATGCTCCGCATAAGCTCCTGTAAAAACACCTGATATCTTCTTCACATCAGCCATACGATCGCGTTCACTTCTTTTCGAAGTCGCTTCGATATAAGCTTCAACTGCTTCTTTTTGTTGAGCTGTAGTAATTTTACGAACTAAGTCGTGCTCTGGCGCTAACGTCATAAAACTCACACCAAAAATAGTATCCGGACGCGTCGTAAACACTTCGATTGTATCGTCTGACTCCTTTACTTTAAATACAACTGTTGCACCTACTGACTTTCCAATCCAATTGCGCTGACTTTCCTTCAAGCTCTCTGTCCAATCAATTGTATTCAATCCCTGTAACAATCGCTCTGCATAAGCCGAAATACGCATACTCCATTGCTTCATTTTTTTACGCACTACAGGATGCCCCCCGCGCTCAGACAAACCGTCTTTGATTTCGTCATTTGCCAATACTGTTCCCAAAGCTGGACACCAGTTTACTTCTGTCTCTGCCAGATAGGTCATACGATACTGCAACAGTATACGTTCCTTTTCTTCTACAGAAAACGCATTCCACTCAGCTGCAGTAAACCCTTGAATCGCATCATCGCAAACCGCATGAACATCAGCATTTCCATTTTGCTCAAATAGCGCAATTAACGTCGCAATAGATTCCGCTTTATCCGATGCTTTATTGTACCAAGAATTGAACAGTTGAATAAAAATCCACTGGGTGTGCTTATAGTAGTCCGCGTTTGAAGTACGAATCTCACGAGACCAATCGAAAGAAAATCCGATTTGATCTAATTGTTCTCTATAACGGGCAATATTTACTTCTGTTGTAATAGCAGGGTGTTGACCTGTTTGAATCGCGTATTGCTCAGCCGGTAATCCGAAGCTATCATATCCTTGAGGATGTAATACATTAAATCCTTTGTGTCTTTTATATCTTGCAAAAATATCCGAGGCGATATATCCTAGTGGATGTCCAACATGCAGCCCTGCTCCTGATGGATAAGGAAACATATCTAGTACGTAGTACTTGGGTTTATCAGATTGATTTGAGGTTTTAAAAGTTTGATTGTCTTTCCAAAACTTTTGCCATTTTGCTTCAATTTCGCTTGGATTGTATTTCATAGTACAAATATCATTTATTACACCTGTTCTCCTTCGAACTACTCGAAAAAAAACGCCATCTTGTCGCAAAAATAAACTATATTATTAAGAAAGAGAAAACTTTAATTCACTTACTTACAACAAATCAATAGAGAAGTGCTGTTTATTGATTTTTAATCAGCTGATTCATTACATAATCTAGTGCTTCATCCCCAGGCACATCGAATGTGGGTTGTACGCCTATTTGATCCAATCGCTTTCCATCAGCAGTATAATAATCCGCCGTTGGCAAGACCAGTGTAAATCCTTCCGACAAAACAAAGCGCTCGCTATTCAACATAGCACCTGCTGTCTTTTCCCCCACCACCACCGCACGTCCTTCAGCTTGAAGCGCATATACGAGAGGTTCTGCCGTACTAGCTGTTTTTCTGTCAACTAGCAAATATAAATCACCCGTAAACCTAGCTATACTTGAAGGTTCTGCCACCAAGGCAATGCCCTCCTGTCGATGTATATTCTCCATTAACGCAGTTACATTCGGATCACTAAAAGAAGTAAAGTTAGATCGCTGTGCTGCAGTGGGAAGTTTGGAATGTTGTACAAACCATTGACGCGTTAAAAAAAAACCTCCATCATACGCAGTAGTCGCAACGTGATTCACAAAAGTCAACCCTGCTTCAATGGATCCACCGACATTCCCTCTCAAATCGACAAGTAAACGGGTCGTATTCCGCTGCTCAATCAAGTGAAAAGCCTCTCGCATCTCCTCCACCGAACCGCCAAAACTGCGAATAGTCAACAAGCCAATTCCCTTCCCTTTATCCTCAAAGCTCCATTGTTTGTCATTTCCTCCAGTCGTTGTACCTTCCATGGTACCCCTAACTAAGGCAAAATGAGAAAAGGGAAGTTGCTGTGCGTAGTAATAAAAAGCAAAAACAAGTTCTAAGTCATCGTGAACTTCTGCAGAAATATCCTTCATTTTACTCTTAAATCTCTGCCATGCTTTACTTTCAATCAAACGGCGATTATAAAGATACTGTTCTGTATCCGTAAACACCTGATTTATTATCCCTTGATAATCAGCCAAAGGCAAAGACTCCGCTAAGGGGGCGCCAATCAAAGTTGCACGCACCACTTCGCTTTTTGTCGTCAGATTAACCTGTAGTATTCCTTCCTCTACTGTCCCTTTAAAATAGTAATTACCCAACGGAGAACGAAAGATTCCATCGAGCAACATACGATCATCTTGCCGTGTTATTTTCCCTTCCTCAACGGTGATAAAACGCCCTTCTTTGAAAGACGAGGTGAATGTACGACCTAAAAAAGAAGTCCAACGACCTAAAATGATTTGATCAGCTCCCTTTCGCGTATGTGCCTGAAAGGTGTTCTCTTTTACCGCTATCGATAAAATCAAACGCACTTGACCGATGTCAGGATGGGTAAATTCTACTTTCCAATCCCCCCCTAGCGGATCCTCTCGCTCTTCTACCTTCCCTTGACAATTAAAAAAACTAAATACGCTTATCAATACAGCGAATACCATTCTTTTCATTTTCTGTGTATTTCAATTAACACAGCAAAACTGCACATTAAAACTACACTATAAACAAGTTTGGGACGAACGACAACCTTTTGGGACGAACAACAAACACAGGGGAATAGCTAGCCAACAATACAGGCAAGTATCCTTTAAAGAACTAAGGGTTATATAATTTCAAAGCTTGAATATACGTTCTAGAAACTGGAACTTCCTGCTGTATTTTCTTTAAATACAACTTTCCTCCTTGTGCGTTTCCTTTTACTCCAATAAGGTAGTTCACATTGATTAAGTAGGAACGATGACAATATTGTATGCTGTTTAAGGTAAGTTGTTCTTTTAATTTTTTTAGGGGCAAACGCATCAGTTGTTGCTTAATCTCCCCTCGTTCTAGATAGTAAACGGTGCAGTAGTTTCCTTCGGATTGAGCATAGATAAAATCAACTTCATTCAACTGATACGTTTCCTGTAAAATAGCTGTTTTGATCCATACGACAGATGCTTGTTTTTCTGCTTCTTTATCCCTTATCTCACCACTTGTTTCACATTCAACTGCAACGGCAGCTCTTTCATATTCTTCTCTAGTAATTACGTATTGAAGTAAGCTGTGAATGGCATAAACAGGCAAGCCAATCAACAACGTATAAAACAACATTTCCAACCAACCTAAAAAAGTTAGTTCATAGGCATAAATTACCTTGCTATTATACCAATAGCTCCAAATCGAACAGCTAAGCAAAACAAAACTAGCTTGTTTCACTTCCCTTTTCCAACTCCAAGCCTTATCGGATTGAGGAAATAACAAATCGCTCAATAAAAAACTTGAAAAGCCAAAAAATCCATAAGGCAACAGGAGTAAATATTTATTAGCACGGACAAAGTTATACGTCCCAAACGGTTGAAAAACCGCGATAAAAAAATAGCACAACCCTCCTAACAACAAGGAAGAAATCAGTGTATGTCTCAACGATTTACATTGTTCAATTCGGATCATTATTCACAAAAACAAGTGAAGGTTCATCAAGTTTACTTTGCCCCGTACTTTATTCAATCACATAGTCGTCTCCTTCTTCCACTTACATACGATCAGAAACACGGATTCTCTCATCCTTTTTCAGTTTTACCCGGTGTACAATTTCTGATGCATCGTCGATTTCCCTTCTATTATCATACAAAATACAAAGAAATAAACTATATTTATAACAATTAGAAAAGTTTAATCGTTATTATCTTTTAAAAACATTTTTGTTTCTTAATTTTACAGCTTTAAAAATTGCACTATGACGTCTACTTATGAAAAATACCAAAAGCGAAAACTAATTTCGTCATATTTTTCTGTAATACTTAGTATTTTCCTGGTTCTCACCTTATTGGGAGCCTTGAGTCTATTTGTCATTAACTCAGAGCGAATCTCAAATAACTTTCGTGAGAATATTCCGATGACGATCTTCTTTACAGATAAGGCTTCTAAAAGTGATTTTGATCAATTTACAAAAAAACTCAATGCATCCCCGTATATCAAAACCTTCAATTTTGTTTCAAAAGAAGAAGCGGCTGAGAGTCAAAAGGAGGATTTAGGTGAAAATTTCCTGGAATTCCTGGGATATAACCCCCTACAAAACTCATATGACATCTACCTCAATGGGGATTATGTTGTGCGTGACAGTTTAGTAAACATCGAAAAAAGCCTCCTAGAGGCACCACATGTGGATGAAATATTGTATGATAAACAACTAGTGGAACTGGTAAATAATAACATCAAGCGCATTACCAATTGGGTATTGATTCTTGCGGGGGTACTCACCATTATTTCCATGTTGTTAATCAACAGTTCTTTGCGTTTGTTGATTTTTTCTAGTCGTTTTACAATCAAAACCATGCAAATGGTCGGGGCGACTAAACGCTTTATTCGCCGTCCTTTTATTTGGCACAGTATTCGTTTAGGTCTTCTAGGCTCGATATTAGCCGTTATTGCCCTAGTTGCTTTAACGCTTTACCTCGATAAAAAATTCCCTGATCTAGAACTAAATCCTACGACCAATTACACCCCTTTAGTTGTGGTCGGATTGGGCTTAATCTTAATGGGAATTATCATTACAACCATTAGTACATTTTTCGCTACACAGCGATTCTTAAATCTTAAATCAGACGAACTTTATTAAATATGAAAAAAGACAATACCCCTTCCGGTTTTTTGTTTGCGAAACAAAATTACACGTTGTTATTGGCTAGCTTTGCCATTATTGCGTTGAGTTTCATCCTAATGGGAGGAGCTTCGAATGACGATCCTACCCAATTTAATGAAGAGATCTACAGCTTTAGACGCATTCACTTGGCACCTGCGGTATTCTTTATCGGTATAGGTGTTGCTGTATATTCAATTTTTAAAAAAGACAAAAAACAATCATAACAAACTAATTTTATGGATTTAATACAAGCTATCCTTCTAGCCATTGTAGAAGGGCTTACTGAATATTTACCCGTTTCATCTACGGCTCACATGGTATTTTTGAGCTCCTATTACGGGATTCAGGAAGATGATTTCGTCAAACTTTTTCAAACCGCTATTCAATTCGGTGCAATTTTAGCCGTTGTTGTGCTATACTGGCGTAAGTTTTTTGATTTCACTCGTATTTCATTCTATAAGAAATTAGTACTAGCAGTAATTCCAGCTTTGGTATTGGGTAAGCTTTTTGACGAAACCATCGACGCTGTTTTAGGGGAAACTATTTACATTGCTATTATGCTTATTGTAGGTGGTTTTGTTCTAATTTTTATCGATAAATTCTTCAAAAACCCCAAAACTACTCGAGAAGAGGACATCACGGTAAAACAAGCGATAAGCATTGGTTTTTGGCAGTGTTTGGCTATGATGCCAGGCACGAGTCGCTCTGCAGCCTCTATCATTGGAGGAATGCAACAAGGCTTATCTCGTCAAGTAGCTGCAGAATTCTCCTTTTTCTTGGCTGTTCCAACGATGGCTGCGGTAACGGTATATTCCATTGTATTGAAAAAATACGAGTCTGGAAAAATGGGATATGAACTCCTTTTCGAAAACAGTGACAACTTAAAATTATTCCTTTTAGGAAACGTTTTGGCCTTTATTGTATCTATCGTTGCCATTAAATTTTTCATTGGAATCATCAAAAAATACGGATTTAAACCTTGGGGATACTACCGCATCATTGCTGGGGTTATCCTACTTGTTTACTTCGGATACTTAAAAAATTAAACATGCAATTTTCAGCAGAAGCTTTTCAAGAAGGGCAAGTCTTATTAATTGACAAGCCTTTACACTGGTCGTCCTTTCAAGCCGTAAACAAAATTAAATGGCTCTTAAAAAAGGAATACGGACTAAAAAAGATTAAAGTTGGTCATGCCGGAACTTTAGATCCACTAGCAACCGGATTGTTGCTGATCTGTACAGGAAAAGCCACTAAAACAATTACGGAGTTACAAGGGCAAGAAAAAGAGTATACCGGAACGTTTTATTTGGGTGCAACAACACCTTCTTACGACTTAGAAACTGAAGTTAATCAGACCTTTCCTATCGATCATATTACGCAAGAGATGATCGAACAAACAAGAACTAGTTTCTTGGGTACCACCCAACAGCGTCCTCCTATTTTCTCTGCCTTGAAAAAAGATGGTAAGCGCTTGTATGAACACGCAAGAAATGGAGAAGAGGTCGAAATTAGTACCCGTCCTATCACAATCTCCGATTTTGAATTAACGCGTATTGCACTACCTGAAATTGACTTTAGAGTGGCTTGCTCCAAGGGAACGTATATTCGTTCACTGTCTTTTGATTTTGGAGAAAAACTACAAAGCGGTGGTCATTTAACTGCCTTGCGTCGCACAAAAATCGGATCATACGATGTAAAAAATGCGTTGAGCATTGAAGCGTTTGAAAATGCGGTTGTTCATAACATATAGTATGAGCTACCGCATCTTTTACAAACAAGTTTATTAGAAACCAAAACGTTATAGCTCTATATTTTTTTAATCTATTGCACTAAAAAAGTATAGAATAACACGCTAATGTGCTTCTATTGTTTTGGTTTATAAAAAAATCTGTTTTTTATAATTAATCTCCTAGCGCTAGTTGATTTTTTACCAAATTGTAATATTCTCCTTTAATAGATACTAATTCCTCGTGGTTGCCTTGTTCCAGCACTTTTCCTTTTCCAAACACAATTATATTGTCAGCATCTCTAACTGTAGAAAGTCGATGAGCTATAATTATAACAGTCTTACTCTTAAAAAAAATCTGTAAATTATCATGAATCTTTTTTTCGTTTTCCGCATCTAAAGCAGAAGTAGCTTCATCAAAAAAAATAAAATGTGGGTTTTTATATATAGCTCGTGCAATTAATATTCTTTGTTTTTGCCCTCCTGAAATTCCATTACCTGCTGCACCTATTTTTGTACTAATTCCAAGAGGTAACTCGTTAATAAATTCATCTATATTAGCGATATTGATAGCATTTTTCATTTTTACATTATCAATTATTTCATCCCCCATAGCTATATTACGCTCAATCGTATCAGAAAAAATATATCCATCTTGCATTACGACTCCACAATTTTCCCTAATACTTCTTGGGGATAATTTAGAAAGATTCTCTTCATTATAATAAATATTCCCTTGTGTTGGTTCGTAAAACTTTAGAAGCAATTTCATTAAAGTAGTTTTACCACTTCCACTCGCACCTACAATAGCTGTAACTTTTCCTTCTGGAAAGTATAAATTAACACGGTCTAATATAGTCCTAGATTTAGGTCCTTCATACTGAAAGGTTACATTGGAAAATCTAATTCCGCTTAGGCTATTCTCATTATCTGACTTTTCAAAATTAATTTTGATTTTATTAAAATACTCTTGTTCTTCTTCTTTATGATTTTGAACATCATTTAGCCTAGCTAAACTGAGTTTAGCATCCTGTAGTGAACGAAAAAAAGAGATTAGTTGATTAATCGGAGAGTTCATTTGTCCAATAATATAAGATACACTCAACAAAGCACCTAATGACATTTTACTATAGACAACTAAATATGCCGCAAAGAAAGTCACTATAATATTTTTTAATTGATTTATAAAATCAAATCCTGAAAGTTGTATTTGATCAAGTTTCAGAATACGCATATTAGTTTTAAAAAGTCTCTCCTGAATTTTCTCCCATTCTTTACGCTTAAAATCCTCATACTGATTCAATTTCATTTCTGAAGCGCCTTTGATTATTTCATAAATATTTTCTTGATTTTCACTCCTTTGTTGAAAACGAAAATAGTCTAATATTTTTCTCTTTCTCATCCAATAAAAAGACCACAAAATCGAAATTATAGTTAAACTAAAATAAACAACCATCATACAAAAATTATAATACCACAAAACACCAAAAAAAACAAAAAAAGTCAGCATTGAAAACAAAGTCAGTAAACTCTCCGAAGTTAAAAAATATTCTATTTTTTCATGATCTTGAATACGTTGGCTGAAATCTCCTGTCTTTTTTGTCTCAAAAAAAATAATAGGTAAACGAAGAGTCCTTTTTAAAAAATCGGATATAATCTTGATATTAATTTTTGTTCCAATGATAAGCATAATCCAATTTTGAAAAGCTGCAAAGACTATATTTCCAAAGAAAAAGGTTAACTGTGCTAACAAAATAAAAGTTATCAATGATAAATTCTTTTTATTCACACCCTCATCTATTAATTGTTTAGTCAAAATTGGAAATCCAAGAGAGATAAAAGAACTAAGTGTTAAAAGTACAAACAACCAAAAAAAATATTTTTTAAATAATTTTAAATAATCAAATAGATGCCTCATATTTATTTTAACCAATTTTTTGTTTTTTTGTTCAAAAAAAAACGAAGTTGGTGTCAAAAAAAGCGATACCCCTTTGTCATCTCTAGCCAACCAAGATGAAATGAAATTTTCTTCCGACAGCGAAATAAGTCCATATCCAGGATCAGCAATTTTATAAATACTCTTTTGTGAAAAAAAATTTTTATGAATTTTATATAATACTACAAAATGATTCCTGTTCCAATGTAAAATACAAGGCAGAAACTCATTATCAATATCGTTTGGCTTTAACCTAGCAGCCATAGTTTTAAAACCTAGTTTATTAGCTCCCTCACTTAGTCCCATTAATGACACACCTTCTCTTGTAATAAAGCATTGATCACGCAAAAACTGTAAGTCAAATTCTTTACCATGAAACAAAGCAACCATAGCTAAACATGCAGGACCACAATCCATTTGATCATGTTGAGGAATGAATTTCATAATTTAAACAGCTCGTTTAAGTACTTTTTCTATATATTCATCATGTAATTTCTTATTTATAATATTATTTTCATCTAATGAATAAAGGAAAAAAAATTGTAACCCAGCTGGTAAAGAGCTTATATTTTTTGATAGGTTGTATGAACTCTCAATAAATTCACTTTTTTTATTTTTAATAAAATATTCGATATTCTGTTTTGCCATATTTAAATAACAAAACTTTTTATTTTCCACTTGTTCTACATTCTTAAAAACATGATAAATCATATTGTTTTTTTCAAATTCTGACAATTCTTTATCATGTATAATTCTTTCAATTATACTATTTATAATATAATCCGCCCATTGCAGATATTCTGTATATCCCTCTTCAATAATCGATTTCATTTCAACTTTATAAACATCTTTAAAAGGTTTATTATTCACAATACAATTAATAGAATCAATAGCTAAAGAAAGTGCTGTTTGATAATCCTTTGCAGCAAATAGCACCCTATATTTATTAATTATTTGTTCAAATGTAATTGACAACCTTAAATTCTCATTATCTCTTAAAATTGAATATGCCTACAGTATTTCATCAGACAATAAATTCAAAGTTAAACTATAATTCTTTCTTTTGTAATGATAAAAAGCAACCATTGGAAGATACAAAAGGTTAAGGTGTTGAAAGAGATTATTAGACAATTGTGAATGAGCTACATCAACCTTAGAAATCCAAAATGCAGCAAGATCTAAATTATTCGTTCTACACAAGCTCAAGTTTTTTTCATATAAAGAAAAACAATAATATAAATCAATCGTATTTTCTTTATTTGAATTGTTAATTACTATATTTTTAATATCATAAAAAATATGTTTTCTCTCAAATTGATTCTTCTTTGTAGGACTTAAAATCTCTTTTTCTAAATTTTTTTTAATATCTAAAATCATCTTTTATTAATATTTAGTAATTCACCATCCTCAATATATTGCATAATAAGTTTATCCTCAATATTTAATTTGAAAGAAGGACATGCTCTAATTCCTTTAAACCATGATATTGGGCAATGCCCTCCACAAACTGGTAAAAACTCGCATGCATTACAATTCTCACTATTGTTATTTTTATTTCTTATATCATTATACCAATTTCTTAAAGGCATGTCTTGACTGTCTTTTAAATGAATACTTTGATCTGACACATTTCCAATTATCAAATCATTATTAGATTCGAAATCTGGAGTATAAGGCACCTCCCAACAATATGAGATTTCACCTTTTGCATCTATTAATTCGTTATTTTCTGAAGTAGTCATACAAGTACTAAAAGTTCTTTGAGGAACTAACTCATGCTTTCTAAAATTTAGCTCTTTCATTTTTAAAAACCATCCAATTTCTAAATCAGCAAAATGTGCCATACTTAAACCTATTTTTTTATTTGCATTATTATTTCCCCAGTCATGAACAGCAGCAAAACTCATTTGTATTTTATCTTGAATTTTCAAATCATGAAAAAAATCTAATAATTTATCTACTTCTAAATAATTATTTTCATGAACATTAACACGAATTAGAATAGATACATTCTCTTTTTCATAAAGAGGATCATTAATAGCATTAACAATATTTCTCACAATAAACTCAAAAGTAGGTTCTTTCTTTTTCGTGAATCTACTTTTATCATGCGTATCTTGAGTTCCATCTATGGTGATTTGAAAACTTTTAATCTGCATATTTGCTACTAAATCTTGAAAATTTCTTCTATTCAAATTCAAACCATTTGTTATCATAGAAGCACTGTAACTTAGATCATTATTGCTACATAAATTTAAAAGTCGCTCACTTAAATCCCTTATCGCATTGATTCCCATCAAAGGTTCAGCACCATACCAAACAATATCTAAACCTGAATATTCCTTAAGGGATAGTTTATTTTTAATATAATCAAAAATTTTTTCTGACAAACCCTTCGTTATACTCAATTTACTGTGCACTTGTCCACAATACTCGCACCCTAATTGACAATTAGCAGAAGGAGTAATTGTCATGGATAAAATATCACTGTCTAATTTTGAAATTTCAAATTCATTTAATACGGTATCCAATTCATCTTCTAATTCAGGTACAACTATCTCAGAAAATATTAGTCGATCTATTAGATGATCTTCTAAAGTATAAAAATTATTGTTTATCAGTTTTTTTATAGTTTCATTATTGAGTATGATGACATCTCCTGTTCTTGTAGAATATACTAATTTTTGACTCTCTTTATGATCAATAAAAGAATCAGTAATTACTACATATTTAGATAATTTATATTTCATAGTTTTTTATTTTATTAAAATAGTAAATATTGATACAGGCAAAAAAAATCACCTGTATCAACTTTTAGGTCGTTCTAATTATTTCCATTACATGCAGAATTTTTTCCACACTTAGATTTTGTAGAACAAGGAATTTCTAACTTCCCTTGACCTCCTCTAATTCCATTTAGCATAGAGCCTTCTATACTCTCAATAGATTTCGATTTTTTTAAATCATTTAATCTAGAAATTAAATCTTTGTTTTTCATAATTTAAAAAATTAATATTATAGATCTTTTTTAATTTATAGTCCTCAGATCATTTGTTAGACTTTTTAGTTTAATCTATGTTTTTCTTCTTCATTACTAGTAGTTGTTTGTTTCAAACCGATATTTGAATTTCCTATTTTATAAGACATAGAAAACACAACATATTGTGTGTCATAATATTGACGGAAAGATTGTGCAATATGTTGCGTCACATTTGAAATTTTAGCTCTATCTGACCCTAAAATATTATTAGCTTTTAACGTAGCTTGTAATTTTTTATCCTGCAAGAATACAGTAATACCTACCGCTAAATTAGAACTTGAACTTGTTTTACTTTCTATAAATTTCTTTGGAAAATCCTGTTCATAAACAACTTCAGCAAAAAGTGTTTTCTCTTTATTTAGTGAAAAATTTTGAGTTGTAGAAAAATAAGCTCCCCATCCAGAATACTTCTCCTCTAAATATGCTGTATTCGTCTTGGTTTGACTGTAAAACACAGTTAAATCAATAGCAGAATTCCACCAATTCAAAATATTAAAATTGGTATACTCATAAAAAGTAATATCATCTGATGAATAATAATTTAGCCGAATAAATTTTTGAAAATCATTTTCTTCATTATGGATGGTTAATTGACCAAATCCATCATTTGCTCTTGAAAATGAAATATTTGTGTAAAACAGATTTCCATACATATAGGATAACTCTATATTATCTCGCAGAGAGGGTTGTAAAAAAGGATTTCCTTCTTCATAAGAATTTGCATTTAAATACCAACGAGCAGGATTTAAATTAGAATATGATGGACGTTCAACTCTTCTTCCATATTGAAAAAAAAAACTATGTACTTCATTTAATGCGTAAGAAATATAAAAAGTAGGAAATAGTTTTACATAATTATTCTTATTTGTTTGATTAATACTAGAAGAATACCCCTTATTTTGTGTTGCCTCAGCTCGTAGTCCTGCTTTTAGTTCCCATTTATCACCTAGAGTTCTATTTGCGTATGCACCCGAGCAACCACATATTTCATAAGATGATGTAAGATAGTAAGTTTGTCTCAAATAATAAAGAGATGAGC
>NZ_JBMVQP010000013.1:0-88666 GCF_050522425.1 Myroides sp. C6-3
GATTTTTTGTCGGTTGTTTGTTGTTTGTTGGGAGCTATCACTGATCTGTTAGGAGGTATCGGTCAATTTTTCTGAAATAAGAAAGGTGTGCTCTTTAAACGATAATCTCTACGACGAACAACAAAAAGTGATCCGTGATCTGTTAGGAGGTATCGGTCAATTTTTCTGAAATAAGAAAGTGTTCTCTTTAAACGATAATCCCTACAACCAACAACAAAAAGTGATCTGTGATCTGTTAGGAGGTATCGGTCAATTTTCCTGAAATAAGAAAGGTGTGCTCTTTAAATAATAATCTCTACAACGAACAACAAAAAGTGATCTGTGATCTGTTAGGAGGTATCGGTCAATTTTTCTGAAATAAGAGAGGTGTGCTCTTTAAATAATAATCTCTACAACGAACGACGAACAAAAAAGGAGAGCTTCCGCTCTCCTTTTTATACAAAAACAAAATAATAATTCTAAAATTATAAAAACTTAAAATGATGTTGTGATTCCAACAGTTAATCCTGCAGCTTCTGTTACATAACGACAAACCCCTCCTACACACAATAATCCTCCACGTTGTCTTCCATAGCTCGTTGAAATACGCGTTGTACCTTTCGAATAGCTTACTCCTGCATTATAATAATGGATGCGTTTTTCTTTATCATCATTACCATAATTATACATATCATTAACAAAGACAGCCCAATTAGCATTGTAAGCAAACTCCAGCGTTCCTCCAACCCAGTTCTTCTTATCTTTATCCGCCCACATATGTTGCGCTTCTAAACGCACCGACTTGTTATCCAAAAACTGGTAAGTTGTCTCAGCACTAAAAATTTGAGCCTTAACATCATCAATCTTACCTTCTAGAGCTGCCATATTATAGTATTGATCTAAGTACATAAATATTGAAGACCAATTACTCGACCATTTCTTTCTTACTTCTACTCCAAAATCTCTGTAATATTTATCTCCGAAAGACAAAAATTCAGAAGATAGTTCTTTTTCCATCAAATTATATGTTGTTTTTAAACCCGCCCAATAAGAACCGTTAACAACTAAATTTGTACCATATTCACCACCCAAAACACTTCCTTTAGGAAATTCGTAATAAAAATCAAACTGTCCTCCGATTTCCCCACTTTTATTACCAAACAAATCAGCATTAGTTTGCGCTTGATAAACATAGATATTTTGTAATGAATAATCATATTGTTTCACTAAGGCTGGTAAATAATTTATTGCCCCTTTATGGTATTCGTTACCTGTTAACTGTCGTTCCGAATATGCGGACATACTTTCCATTCGTCTAAAGTTAAAATCAAAAGACAAACCTTTCTGAAAGTATCCTAAATTCACCAACCAAGCATTACTATCGATTTTTACATTTTTATTAATATTTACGGAGGAAGCAAAATAATCCTTGTCTCTAAAAACGTATTCAGACCCCACATAAAAGCCACCATTTCGATAATCAAATCTAAATGCATACCCAGAGTTGAAATTATCCAATCCTTTATTTAAATCATCTGATTCAAATGAACGTCCTAAATAACTAACCCCAACATTCAAATCTAAATGCTCTGAATTACTCAATTGTCCCACATTTACTTCAAAATCTGCTCCAAAAAGAAAAGATTTTGACAAATCAAATCCCATACCAACCCTTTGCTTACCACCAATAAGTTTAACATATCCCCAGTCGGCAATATCATATTTCACGTTTAATCCGAAAAGAGCATTATTGATACCTAATTGTCGATCTTCCCAAGACCTATAAAGCAATCCACTACCAAATTGATCATAAAAATGTCCTGCTGTAACATCCAATCCTATCTGACGATTATTATAACGCGCATAAATTGCACCAATATTAATCCCATCTAGGTCAGGTGAATAATTTAAGATCGACTTTGGTTCGTATCCTTCAATTTGGGTACCAAAACTCCAATTATTCCAATCATAGTCCACTTTCAAATATGTATTTGAACGAAAACGATCTTCAGCTTCATTTGGATTAATTTTAACTTTCTTATCATCGACATACCACTGCGAATTATTTTCTAATCCTACTCTAATTTGGGCATATGTACTTGTCAAACTAAAAAAAATACCTACCGCTACTAATATTCTTTTCATTTTTTATTTTTTTAGTAATGCTTTCACCTGTTTATACAATTCCTTTTCTATTCCTGGGGTATAACTAGTATGTTTATATACAATCTCTCCTTTATAAACGATAGCTGTAAAAGGCACATTCACCACATTCATCGCACGTTTTAACTCATGATTATCATCTAATAAGACTTTGTAATCCCACCCTTTTCCGTTCACTAAAGGCCTTACTCTTTTTACTGATTTTGCATCGTCAATAGATACCGCGACCAACTTCACTCCTGTCTCTTTCTGCCAATCCGCATATACATCATCAATTGCTGCTAACTCTTTTAAACAAGGGCCGCACCAGGTTGCCCAAAAACTCAAAATCACTGGCTTCTCTTCCTTACTTAAATCATTAATATTAAATGTTTTCCCATCTAAATCCTTTAATACAACTGAAGGCAAAACACTTTGTTGTGCTGTGACACAAAAAGACGAGACAAATAACAATAATGCTACAAAAACTTTCATAAAAAATTATTTACTTAAATTAAAAAGTAAATATATGCAAAAAAACAAGTTGCTAACTTTTTTTTATGTTTTTTTTATACGTAATATTGTATTTATTTATACAACAATTAACAATAAATAGACAATGAAAAAAACAATTTTAAAATCTACTTTACTTGTATTGACTATGGCCTTTATGACTGGATGTTCTAGTGATGATAGTTCTATTGGTGGAAATCCAGGTGGACCTGAGGGACCTGAAGGACCTGAGGAAACGGAAACGGTATATTATGCTCACAAATCAATCCTTGAGGATTTTACATCAATTGGCTGCCCTGCGTGTCCAATCGGTTCTTTTATGATCGAAGAAATTGAAAAATCAGATTATAAAGATCAAATTATCCCTATTGCACTTCATGATGACTATAATTATAGTGATCCTTACAGACTTCCCTTTGCAGAAACATATGCAAGACATATGGAGTTAGCTTTTTATCCTAGTTTGTTTTGGAATAGAAATAAACCGGCTTGGGACCAACCAAATCAATTTATAGACGGAGAACTTGACGCCAACAAAAATCCAGTTTATTTTTTAGCGAAAGAAGAATTTGCTGAGTACATCAAAGGAACTGGATATCTAAAAGAGAAATCGAATATTGGAATTAAAATCAATTCTGAGCTTCAAGCAACTAATGGAACAGTAACCGTAAATTTAAAGTTTAGTGAAGATCTAAATGCAAATTTAAAACTTGTTGTTTATGTTCTTGAAGATGGTTTAGTTTCTCGTCAAGCTAACTCAACACCATTATATGGAAATACTTCTGGAAGAGGAAGATGGGAGAGTAACTTTGTACACAACCATGTTGTAAGAGCATCAAATAACGTATTAGGTGATGCAATAGCTGCAAGTGCAACGGTAAAAGATACCGAATTCACTACCTCTGTTGAGTTAACTTACGACACAATTGATCTTAGCAAATCTGAAGTAGTTGTTGTCATTCTTGATGAAAAAGGACTAGCTTTAAACGCTCAAAAAGCTAAAGCTAATACAACACAAGATTATCAAGTAGTGAAATAAATCACTTCTTCATACGATAAAAAAACCTATACTTGCGTATAGGTTTTTTTTATACCCGCTCCTAAAAACAAAAAAGCCTGACAATTACTTGTCAGGCTTTATTTGCTCCCCCTCTTGGGCTCGAACCAAGGACCCTCTGATTAACAGTCAGATGCTCTAACCAACTGAGCTAAGGAGGAAGGTATCTTACCTTAAATGCAGTGCAAATATAAGATCATTTTTTATTTCTGCAAATACATTCGCTTTATTTTTTATTTACTTGAATATCGCCTTATAGATATCGTTCCCGTTGGCAAACAATAGCAATCCGATAAGGATAAAGAAACCAACCATTTGAGCATTCTCTAAAAACTTATCACTTGGTTTTCTTCCGGTAATCATTTCATATAGTAAAAACATCACATGTCCTCCATCTAATGCAGGAATAGGTAATAAGTTCATCACCCCTAACATAATAGACAATAAAGCAGTAATATTCCAAAAATACTCCCAACTCCAAACCGAAGGAAAGATATCGTAAATGGCTTTGAATCCACCTACACCTTTATAAGCCCCTGTTTCTGGTTTTACAATTTTCTTCAATTGATCAAAATAACCGCCTACTTTCTCAACTCCTTTTGCAATTCCAACAGAGAAAGATTCACCTAGCGAATATTTCACTTGGCTGATCGTATACAAGCCCATTTTTTCAAGCGTATCAATGGTTAGAATTGGAGCGAAGAAAAGGTTTAGTTTACCTTCTTCATCAACTTTTAGATTAACCGTCAATTCTTTCCCGTCTCTGTCAATTACAGCAGGTACAACCTGTCCTTTATTAGCAGCTAACACTGCTTGCACTTGATCTACAAACGGCGTATTTACACCATTTACACTTTTCACTTGATCTTTTAGTTGCAACGTTTGAGCATTGGATTGATCTCCTTCTTCATTAAAAGCAACTACAATAAATGGCACACGCAAAGAAACAAGTCCGCCAGCTTTGTTCCCTTCACTTAATTGTCCAAGTAAGTTAACCGGTAAATCAATACTCTCTTTTACACCATTTCGCTCAACTTCCACTTGATGCCCCATCATAATTGCATACCCTACATCATTAAAGCGATCAATTTCCTTTCCATCTACTGCGATAATTTTATCTCCCGTTTTCATTCCTGCTTCTTGTAAAATAGGTGATTGTACCCATACACCATGATCCATATCCTTATTGGAAATATACAAATCACCGTAGGCATAGGTCATACCGATATAGATAACAAAAGCCAAGATAAAGTTTACGGTAACCCCTCCTAACATAATGATCAAACGCTGCCAAGCTGGTTTCGAACGAAATTCCCAGGGTTGTGGTTCACTTTTTAATTGCTCCGTGTCCATACTTTCGTCAACCATTCCTGAAATCTTCACATACCCTCCTAAAGGTAACCATCCAATTCCGTACACTGTATCCCCTATTTTCTTCTTAAATAATGAGAACTTAACATCAAAGAAAAGGTAGAATTTCTCTACGCGAGTTTTAAATAATTTAGCTGGAATAAAATGCCCTAACTCGTGCAGAATAATCAAAAAGGATAAGCTCAATAAAAATTGAGAAAGTTTAATCAATATTTCCATTGTCTAATTTGGTTTCAAATCTGAATAATAAGCAAAAATAAAATATTAGTTGAACTATCAACTATATTTTAGGAAAGTATTCGGAAGAAAGGGCCGATTCTTTTGATCCCCTCTTGTACCCTATAAAAAAACACTCCCTTTTTCTGTATTTTAGTCCAGTAGTCCAGCATTCTTTCACTTGTTTATTTTTCTCAAACCATCAATAAAATGGTATTTGCGCGTTGCTCATGCCTTTTGTTATCGAGAATCAAGATGAAAAACGACAAAAAGACGAATAATAAAAAAGTATTTTCTAACTTTGTTATCTTAAACTATTATTTATACTATGTTACAGATAGCTTTTATTAGAGAGAATCAAGAACAAGTGATCAAAGGCTTGGCAAAAAGAAATCTTGATGTTACGGAGGTGCTAAACGAAGTGCTTGCTTTGGATGAAAAAAGAAGAGCAACACAAGTTGAATTAGACAATGTCTTAGCGGAATCCAACAAGCTATCCAAAAGTATTGGTGAGTTAATGAAAAGTGGAGAAAAAGCAAAGGCAGAGCTCATCAAAGAAAAAACATCTAATTTACGTGAGCAAAGCAAAGAACTAACAGAACAGCTGAATCAAGTATCTGCGGCGCTTACGGAAAAGTTATATACAATTCCCAACGTTCCAACGGATATTGTTCCTGCGGGTAAGGATGCGGATGACAACATCACAGTTCACCAACATGGAGAAATTCCAACGCTACACGAAGGTGCATTACCACATTGGGAATTGGCAAAAAAATACGATTTAATTGATTTCGAATTAGGAAATAAAATTACAGGGGCAGGTTTTCCGGTATACAAAGGAAAAGGAGCACGTTTACAACGCGCTTTGATTTCATACTTTTTGGATAAAAATACCGCTGCTGGATATAAAGAATATCAAGTACCTCATGTGATCAATGAAGCATCTGGTTTTGGAACGGGACAATTACCTGATAAAGAAGGACAAATGTACCACATCGGCGTTGACGATTTGTACTTAATTCCAACAGCAGAAGTTCCGATTACCAATATGTTTAGAGATGTTCTCTTACAAGAGAATGACTTCCCTATTCTATGTACAGGATATACCCCATGTTTCCGTCGTGAAGCAGGATCATATGGTGCACACGTAAGAGGATTAAACCGCTTACATCAGTTTGACAAAGTGGAGATTGTTCGCATTGAGCACCCTAGTCGTTCTTACGAAGCCTTAGACGGTATGGTAGAACACGTACAAGAATTATTGCACGAATTGAAATTACCGTACAGAATTTTGAGATTATGTGGAGGTGATATGGGCTTCACTTCAGCATTAACCTATGATTTTGAAGTATTCTCTACAGCGCAAGACAGATGGTTAGAGATTAGCTCTGTTTCAAACTTTGAAACATTCCAAGCTAATCGTTTAAAACTGCGTTTCAAAGACAAAGAAGGTAAAAGTCAATTGGCTCATACCTTAAATGGTAGTTCACTAGCTTTACCACGTGTATTGGCTGGAATCCTAGAAAATTATCAAACTCCAGAAGGAATTGTGATACCTGAGGTCTTAAGACCATACACAGGATTTGATATTATTGATTAATTTTACACGATAAATACACGCATATGAAAAGCACCAAATCCTAAAAAGACATTTGGTGCTTTTTTTATCTTTGCATAACCCTAATTGAGACTTATGATTATTTACAATATCACAATAAACATTCACGAAAGTGTACACGACGATTGGATGGCATGGACGAAAGAGTTTTATATTCCTGGCATCTTAAACACACAAAAATTCGACAAAGCACGAATGGTAAAAGTCTTAGTGGATGAAGACATGGGAGGAATTACGTATTCTATCCAATTTGAAACACCTGATGCTAAACTTTTACAACAGTTCTACAACGAAGAGCACGATTATTTTGAAATGGAATCACGCAAGAAATTTGGTGATAAGATGCTTACGTTTAAAACAGAATTAGAACTTATAAGCGAACACTAAACCGAGAACTAATGGACAAAGTTAGAGCAAAAAAACACCTGGGCCAACACTTTTTAACAGATGAGAATGTGGCAAAGCGCATCGCTGATACGCTTACTTTAGAGGGATATAGAAAAGTACTGGAGATCGGTCCTGGAATGGGGGTTTTAACCAAATATGTATTGGAAAAACCCATTGAAACTTTCGTTGTAGAAATTGATACGGAATCTGTTGATTATCTACATAAGCATTACGCAAAGCTTCACAATCATATTTTTGCACAGGATTTTCTAAAATTCAACATTGTTCAGGCCTTTAATCAGGAGCCTTTTGCGGTGATCGGAAACTTTCCGTACAACATTTCCACTCAAATTGTATTTCGCGTTTTAGAACTTCGTGACTATGTGCCCGAATTCTCTGGTATGTTTCAAAAAGAAGTAGCAGAGCGCATATGCGAAAAAAAGGGAAGCAAGACTTATGGTATTCTCTCTGTTTTAACGCAAGCGTTTTACGATACTGAATATCTATTTACCGTATCTGAACATGTGTTTAATCCTCCGCCTAAGGTAAAATCAGGTGTAATGCGCATGCGTCGCAAGGAAAATTACACCTTGCCTTGCAATGAAAAACTGTTTTTTACAGTTGTCAAAACGGCCTTCAATCAACGACGAAAAACATTGAGAAATAGCCTTAAAGGGTTTGGGTTACCCGATGAAATTCGAGAGGAAGCTATTTTCAACTTGCGCCCTGAACAATTGGGCGTTGAAGAATTTATTGATCTTACAAAAAAAATAGAAGTACATGGAGTTCAAAATCAGTGATGAAACTATTCTACAAATCGAAGAGCTTATTGCTACAGGAAGAGAAGCCGAATTATTAGAGCTACTCAAGGATATTCACGCCGTGGATATTGCTGAGATGATGAATGAGCTTCACTCAGAAGAAGCTATTTATATCTTCGATATACTAGATAGTGAAGTTACTGCAGAGATATTACTCAATTTAGATGAGGACTTACGAGAAAAGATCTTAAAAAGTCTCTCACCCAAAGAAATTGCAGAAGAGTTAGACGAACTCGATACAGATGATGCGGCAGATATTATAGCTGAATTATCCGAAAAAAGACAAGAAGAAGTGTTATTAGAGTTGGAAGACTTAGAACACGCCAAAGATATTGTCGAACTTTTGCGCTATGATGAGGATACTGCGGGGGGATTAATGGCCAAAGAGTTCGTTTCGGTGAATGTTAATTGGTCCATCCTCACTTGTGTCAAAGAAATGCGCAAACAAGCAGAACACGTTTCCCGCGTACATTCGATCTATGTGGTAGATGACGAAGGACGATTAAAAGGACGCTTATCGCTCAAAGATTTGTTAACATCTTCTACCACCACCCATATTAGCGATGTATACATTCCAAAAGTTGATTACGTCAAAGTTGACACAGAAGATACAGAAGTAGCGCGTATCATGCAAAAATACGATTTAGAAGCGATTCCTGTGGTTGATGAAATGGGACGATTAGTGGGGCGAATTACCATTGATGACATTGTCGACGTCATTAAGGAAGAAGCAGATAAGGATTACCAGCTTGCTGCGGGGATTTCTCAAGATGTCGATACCAATGACAGTATTTTAACCTTAACGAAAGCAAGACTTCCTTGGTTAATTCTTGCCATGATTGGTGGCTTTGTTGCTGTAAATGTATCCCGTAGTTTTGAAGATGCCATGGAAAAGTTTGGTGTACTCTTCTTTTTTACGCCTTTGATTGCGGCTATGGCGGGAAATGTAGGGGTGCAATCCTCTGCTATTATCGTACAAGGACTGGCTAATAATACCATATCAGGCTCTATTTGGAAACGATTGAGCAAAGAAGTATCCTTAAGCTTACTCAACGGATTTTTATTGGCTATTTTATTAATGATTGGGAGCCATGTATTATTAGGGGTTGATTACATTATTGGCATTACTGTTTCTATTGCATTGATCAGTGTAATTATAATTGCAAGTCTCATTGGAACATTTGTGCCAATTCTATTAAATAAATACGGTGTAGATCCTGCCTTAGCGACAGGTCCATTTATTACAACAAGCAACGATATTTTCGGTATTTTAATTTACTTCTCTATCGCAAAAGTAATTCTAGGGTTTTAAAATCTCTGTTATGGCAACAAAAAAAGTACTTCATTTAGATAGCAACCACCCATTAATGTTAGCGCAATTAGCCGCTATGGGGTATGAGAACATTGAGGATTACAGCTCAAGTAAAGAAACTATTGAAGCGAGTATTCACGAATATGAAGGCCTCATCATTCGCAGTCGATTCAAAATCGACGCGGCCTTTTTAGAAAAAGCTACACGATTAAAATTCATTGGACGTGTTGGTGCAGGTTTAGAAAATATTGATTGCACCTTTGCCAAAGCGAAAGGCATTGCCTTACTTGCAGCACCCGAAGGGAATCAAACGGCTGTAGGAGAACACGCCTTAGGCATGTTGCTTAGCTTATTGAACAAACTAAATCTAGTAGATCAAGAAGTTCGAGAAGGCATTTGGATTCGAGAAGGCAATAGAGGCATTGAGCTTGAGGGAAAAACAGTAGGTATCATTGGCTATGGCCATATGGGAAATGCATTTGCCAAACGCCTACAAGGCTTTGATTGCGAAGTAATCTTTTACGATATCAAGGACAATTTAGAGAATCAATATGCCAAACAGGTTTCTCTACTCGAATTGCAACAAAAAGCAGATATTATAAGCTTACATATTCCACAAACTCCAGAGACTATACATATGATCAATCAATCGTTTATTGAGCAAATGGCTAAGCCCTTTTGGTTGATCAATACAGCAAGAGGAAAAGCAGTACACACCGCAGATCTCGTTACTGCACTAGAAAATGGAAAAGTTCGCGGGGCAGCACTTGATGTGTTGGAATACGAGAAATCTTCCTTTGAGCATATGTTTGCCGATGAAACACTACCTCAACCGATGCAATACTTAATCCAGTCAAAAAAGGTGCTATTATCCCCTCATATTGCAGGATGGACCGTAGAAAGTAAAGAAAAATTAGCGCAGACTATTATAGATAAAATACGCCGTCATTTGACATAAAAAAAGAACAGCCCAAAAGCTGTTCTTCTTTTATATGATTTAGATCCCTACATCTAAAAGTATCTTTTCACCTGAAGATCTTTTATTAACGATAGTATCTCCTTCTTTCGCGATGATAATTAACGCATATTCTCCAGCGTTTTCAGCAGTTCCTTCTACCAAAACACTAATCAATTCAGCACTTGTTTTAGAATAACTTTTCGTCCATTTCTTTGTCTTTTCTGGAAGCGGAGCAGTTGGATCCACTACAACAGGAATATCGTTTTCCGTATTTAACAAATAATCTGTCGATACTTTCGTACTACTCGACTTATTTACGGCAATTGTCTTCAAATAAACGTCATCCGTTATTTCAACCGATATGTCGTAAACCTCGCTCTTTAAGATTGGTTTCGGATCACTATCATTATCTGTACCACAAGCTGTAGCACCCATTGCAAGAACTGCACATACTAAAATAAACTTAACTTTTCTGAACATTGCTTTCACTTTTATTTAACAACTCAAAAATAGCTTTTTTTTTACATTATGCAACCAATAACCAAAAAAATTATCTATTACTACACAAAAAAGATAAAATAAAAGAAACTAAAAGAACATATCTACTTTAAAAACAAAAAAACACCCTGAATTAGGTGTTTTTTATATTTTTCTAATTAAACTTATTGGCTTCTTCTTGAATTTTTCGCTCAAGTTCCGCTTCAAATTCCTCCATAACTGGCTTTACTGTGCTTTCAGGCAAATCCGCAATCTTAATATACATCAATCCGTCAATAGCATTATTAAACATCGGGTCTACATTAAACGCAATAACCTTTGCGTTTTGTTTGATGTATTTCTTGATTAAGACAGGCACTCTCAATTTTGCAGGTTCCACATCTTCAATGATCTTATCGAATTTATTCAAATCGGATTCCGTTTCATTAAAGATTAAATCTTTATCTGCATCTTTTAAATTTACTTTGTACTCCATTTTAGGAGTAACATACTGTGCAATAAAAGGATCGAAATAATGGGAACGCATGAATTCTATCATCAGTGATTTTGAGAAATCAGAAAACTGATTGCTAATACTTACCCCCCCGATTAAGTATTGGTGTTCTGGAAAGCGCAAGGTTGTATGAACAATTCCCTTCCACAATAAAAACAGTGGCATCGGTTTTTGTTGATAATCTTTAATAATAAAAGCGCGCCCCATTTCGATAGACTGTGCCATCATAGGGTATAATTCAGACTCAAAGCGAAATAATTCATTCAAGTAAAAGCCGTTTATGCCATACTTTTTATAAATTTCAGATCCTAATCCCATGCGGTACGCACCGCAAATTTGTTCTGCCTCGTTATCCCATAAAAACATATGGTGGTAATACTTGTCGTATTGATCCAAATCGAGCTCATTATTTGTTCCTTCGCCAACTTCTCGAAAAGTAACTTCTCTAAGTCGACCTAGTTCTAATAAAATAGTAGGAATCCTATCTGCTTTACACAAGAAGACTTCATAATTCTTACTTTGCAGTAAGCGGAAATTCTTTTCGCGTAAAGCTTCTATCTCTTGTTTGATTCTATCAACGGGTTGTGGAGGGACAATGTCCTTTACCATCTTTGGAAATTTAAAATTAAAAGAGGGAACCTTAATCCATTTACGGGAGTCCTCATCTTTGTAAGCGTTGGATAATAAATACGTTTTAAAACGCAAGAAATTACCGTAATCGCTCAAATCATAATGTTCGTTTTGTTCTTCAACAGCTATTGGACGCCCAATGCGCACTTTTATTACACGATCTTTTTGCGTTAACAGTTCAGATGGTAATTTTGCGGTGCGTAACGTAGGGTTGATCTGAGATAAAAAGTAAAATAACTTACTGTTTTTTGCATGAAAATAGATCGGTACAACCGGAACATTGGCCTTTTTAATCAACTTAATGGCGCCTTCTTCCCACGGTTTATCAACAACCAAACGATCATCTTTGTAAGTAGACACCTCTCCTGCTGGGAAAATACCCAAAGGCTTTCCATCACTTAAATGCCTCAGCGTTTCTTTTAACCCTAACACGCTTGATTTTACATCTTTGTTGTTTTCAAACGGATTTACTGGCATGATATACGGCTTTAACGGCTCGATTCGATGCAATAAGAAGTTAGCAATGATCTTAAAATTGGGGTCGTGTTCTAACATCAACTTCAGCAATAAAATACCATCAATACCTCCTAATGGGTGATTGGAAATCGTTATATAAGGGCCTTTTTTAGGCAATCGTTTTAATTCCTCAGGATCAATTTGAAATTCAATTTGAAATTCTTCTAAAATCGAATTCAAAAATTCTAAATCTTCTAGATGTTTATTTCTATCGTAAATCTTATTTAATGTGGTAACCTTAAGCGTTTTCATAAGCAACCACCCGGTAAAAGTACCAAATATACCATACTTGTCCACATTAATCGCTTTCGCTACTTCCTTAGCTGTTACTAACCCCATCAATTTCAAAATTTAAGTAAGACAAATATACTAAAATCTTTAGGTAATCTGTTTTATTTTATCAACCTTGCCCGCATATCCTTAGTCATATTGACGATAAAAACCTAAATCACTGATTAAAAAAAAGATACCTCTATTCCTATTCCTATTTTAGTTTCCCGTTCCGCTCTCCTCTTTTCCTTAGTACGTACTAATCTTGTGAGAATGCTAATTAAAGATTAAAATACGGCCTATCCCAAGCTTTTAAATGAGAATAAAGCATATTTTTTCTATTTTTGATTTTCACACAAAAAAACGCAAAATGAAAAAAATCATTTCCTATAATGTTAACGGGATTCGCGCTGCAATAAAAAAAGGTTTACTGGATTGGATGCAGGAGGAAAACGCAGATATTATCTGCCTACAAGAAATCAAAGCCAAAGAAGATCAAATCCCAACGGATGAAATTACGTTAGCAGGATATCCTTATCAATACTATTTTTCAGCACAAAAAGCGGGATATAGTGGAGTTGCCATTTTTTGTAAAGAAAAACCCAACCACATCACGTATGGAACAGGGATTGACTACATGGATTTTGAGGGTAGAAATCTACGCGTTGATTTCGACACCTTTTCTGTAATGTCCTTATATCTGCCATCGGCATCGAATATCGATCGATTAGATTTTAAATACCAATATATGGATGACTTTTTCGACTACATTCAAGCGTTGAAAATAGAAATTCCCAATTTAATTATCTGTGGAGACTATAATATTTGTCACAAAGCGATCGACATCCACGATC
Source organism: Myroides sp. C6-3 (assembly GCF_050522425.1). Classification (NCBI taxonomy): domain Bacteria; kingdom Pseudomonadati; phylum Bacteroidota; class Flavobacteriia; order Flavobacteriales; family Flavobacteriaceae; genus Myroides; species Myroides sp. C6-3. Next base: position 13,636 of record NZ_JBMVQP010000013.1, read on the forward strand.
CTGTTCGCAACGCGAAGGTATCTGGTTTTCTTCCAGAAGAAAGAGCTTGGGTTGACAAATTTGTAGCCCATGGCTTTATTGATAGCTTCCGCATGTTCAATACGGAGCCGCATCAATATAGCTGGTGGACATACCGAGCTAATGCGAGAAACAACAACAAAGGATGGAGAATTGATTACAATATGGTTTCTCAACCGATGCAAGATCGCCTATGTAGTGCTTCTATCTTACAAGACGTCAAACACTCTGACCATTGTCCGATTGTTGTAGAAATCAACGATTAATTCCACTTATAAACACTCATTTACATGATAAAAAGACTTTCCATCGGCTTATTCACCATCCTTTTACTCTCTTCTTGTGTAACGAGAAGATTGTACAACGAACTCGATCAACAATACCAAAGTGCACTTGAAGAAAATCAAAGACTATCAGAGGATTTAACTACTTTAAATAGTTCGATGACTGATTTAGAACAAGCAAAAAAACAATTGGCTCAACAGCTAAAAGATCTGCAACAAGAAAGACAAAATTTAAACGCAGAGATTGCAGCTGCTCAACACCGTCTTCAAGATCTGCAAAGTTCATACACCAATTTAGAAAAGCACAGTGAAGAATCCTTACAAGCAGAAGCGGCACGTTTGGCAAAAGCGCAAGCAGAATTAGATTTAAAATCGCAACGCGTTCAAGAATTAGAAGCGATCTTAGCGGCCAACGACAAACAGATGAAAGCACTAAGAGACAATCTCTCTCACGCATTAAATGCCTTTGAAGGAAGAGGGCTAACAATTGAACAGAAGAATGGAAAAGTCTATGTATCCATGGAGAATAAACTACTATTCAAATCAGGGAGTTGGGCTGTGAACGACGAAGGTCGCCAAGCGGTCGTAGAACTTGGTAAAGTTTTAGCAATTAATCCCGATATAGCCGTACTCATTGAGGGGCATACAGATAATGATAAGATATTGGGTAACCTAGGCGATGGGGTACAAAACAACTGGGATTTATCCACCAAGCGCGCTTTAGCGATTGTTTCTATCTTAACCGAAAATGGATCAATCGACAAAAAGAACTTAACTGCTGCTGGACGAAGTGAATATGCTCCATTAATGAGCAATACCTCAAATGAGGGCAAAGCCAAAAATCGACGCATTGAAGTTATTCTAACACCAAATTTAGATCAAATCAACGAAATGTTGAATCAACTATAACGCTTACTTCAATCTTATTTAAAAGCACTATAACTACATATTATAGTGCTTTTTTTGAGTTTTTAGTAATTTATAATCTTTGATTTGCCTTCTTCTTAACACATAAACCAGTTTTTATTGGTTATCTTGCCTTTTTTCAATCAAAAAACAAACAACAATGTTCCTCTTAGCTTTAAATCAAAAAAACATCAATGATATCATCGATTTTAGTCAATTGAATAGTATCTACAAATGGTTTTTTGATCATCTTCATTTTTTACATCTAGAAGACCATGAAACACACGTGGTCACAACGATTGTTTTACTTCTTGCGTTTTCCCTTGTGATGTTTACGTTAGATTATATACTAAAAAATATATTCATAGTCATTGCTCGAAAATATGCCGCTTTATCCAAAACACAACTAGATGATATCATCATCAACAATAAAGTCCTGCACAATATCACCCATTTTATTCCAGTAGCTTTAGCTCGCATTTTGTTTCCTATCTTTTTCATGGGATTTCCCAATGTCATCAATTTCGTTTTATCGCTAACCAATATCTTATTCGTTATCGTTATTACTTTACTATGTCGATCTATTATTCGGACAGTTAGAGATTACGCCAAAACCAAACCGCGTTTAGCGGATAAACCCATTGATAGTTATACACAAGTTGCGAGTATTATTCTTTACTTCTTTGCAGGAGTGATCATTTTTTCTACTCTTACGGGAACAGATCCTATTAAGTTCTTAGTGTCTTTAGGAGCTGCCTCTGCAATTTTAATGTTAGTCTTCAAGGACACCATTATGGGATTTGTCGCGAGTATACAAGTGTCTACTAACGACATGGTTCGCGTGGGGGATTGGATTGAAATGGCTAAATTTGGTGCAGATGGAACAGTTTTAGAGATCAACCTCAGTACAGTAAAAGTGCAGAACTTCGACAAAACGATTACAACGATCCCCACTTACTTACTGATTAGTGATTCCTTCAAAAACTATCGCGGTATGCAAGTTTCAGGAGGAAGGCGAATTAAAAGAAGCATCAATATCAAGATGTCATCCATTCGCTTTTTAGAATCATCAGAGCTCAATGAATTAAAGAAAATTCAGCTGCTAAAACCTTATATAGAAGAGCGTCAAAAAGAAATCGACGAATACAACATCAATACAAATGCCGATCAATCAATGCCTGTTAACGGTCGTCGCATGACGAATATTGGTTTGTTTCGAGCCTATGTATTGCGCTATGCACAACAAAACCCAAACATACACAAGGAATATCATTTGATGGTTCGCCATTTGCAACCGACGGAGCACGGACTACCTATAGAATTGTATATGTTTACGAATAGTACCGTCTGGGCATTCTACGAAACGGTTATGGCCGATATGTTTGATCATGTCTTAGCTGCTATCGACTACTTCCACTTAGAAGTATTTGAACTTCCTTCCTCTGATGATGTAAGACAATTTATTGCCAATAGTCAAGATTCAACTACAAATCCATCTTAATCATACCAAAAAAAGCTTCGAGACTACTCTTGAAGCTTTTTTTATTACTGTTCTAGTTTGTGAATAATTTTCTCAATCTTCTCTTCCGTAGCGGTTAATTTTTTTTTGCAAAAAACAATCAACTGAGAAGCGCGTTCTACTTTTTCGGCAAGTTCATCTACCGTAACTTCATCATTTTTCAATGCAGTTAAAATTTGATCTAACTCATTTGCTGCGGTTTCATAAGTAAGTTTCTCCATTGCTCTATTTCTTCTATGTGATCTATTGTTATCTTATACTGTTTGTTGTAGAGGATTATTTCCAATTCATCTCCCTTTTGCAATACGGTTGATGCAGTGACTACCATATTTTGATGTCGAACAACAGCTAACCCCTTTTTTAAAAGGTGACCTAAATCGTATAAAGATAAGATTTCCTCCGTTTGTCCGAGTCTCCCTTTTGCTTGGGTAACTTTATGCTTGAAACGCGCTAAAATTACCTCTTGTAACCCCTTTGTTTTTTGCTGTTCTACCACTAAGCGCTGTTTAGCCCATAACGTCAATCGCGTAGAGCGATCGGATAAAACATGTCCTTCTTTTTTTAATCTAGTGTTTACTTGCGTTTCTATCGCTAATTCAACGAGATATAATTCATTTGTTTCCTGTTGAATCAATTGCTTAACAACATAAGATAATGCTGTTGTTTGAGCATCTAAATCAGCTTGACTTTCGGTAATACTGAACTTACTCATTCGACCGATGTTCTCTTCTAGTTGAAGTATGTTTGCTTGACTCTGTGCGACATATCGTCGACTTTGCATTTGTATTCCTTTTGCGCTTTGCGTTAAAAACACGTCAAACTCTAGAGCCAAAGCTAAAATAAAAGCAGCTACAGCGCTTGGGGTTTTAAAATGCGTATGCGCAACATAATCTACAACCGTATAATCCGTTTCATGCCCGATTCCCGTAAAAACGACAAAAGGCATTTGAGCAATCGCTGCTGCAACTTCATAAGCATTAAACACATCCAAGTCAAACTTTGACCCACCTCCGCGAATTAACACAACGGCATCATAACTTCCTTGAGCGATCACTTCCAATTGCTTGACAATACTCTGTACGGCTCCTTCTCCTTGCACTTGTGTGTCACAACACGTTAATTCAAAGGAGAAATTATAGGGATTCTGTTGTAGATGCTGTATAAAGTCCGCATAACCAGACGTACCCACAGAAGCAACCACGGCAATATTTTGGATAACCAAAGGTTGGCTGATCTGTTTATTTAGCGCGATCAACTTATGTTGTTGCAAGCGCAATAAAGTCTGTTGTTTTTTCCTTTCTATCTCTCCGAGACTAAAGGCATAATCAACGTGAATCACATGCAAGGAAAATCCAAAAACAGGATGAAAAAGAGCCTCACCATAACATAAAATTTCCGCACCTTCTTTGACTACTTTCTCTAAATCATCCCCTCCATCAATAACACAGCGCTCTACATTTCTACTCCAAATCGTCGCTCTACACTTGGCTAAAACCTGATCCTCTACTTGCTCAACGAGTTCTAGATAATAATGCCCGCGCCGATCTTTATTTACCTTGAGAACCTCTACCTTAACCCAAAAGTATTTGCCCAGCATCAGTTCGTCAAAAACTTGCTGTACACGATTGAGAATGGCGTGTAAAGAGAATATTTTTCGCGTGTCTTGCATAAGAGAAATAAGAACGAAAATACAAAATTTTAGAGGACTACCCTTTCTTTTTTCAATTTGATTCACGCTACATCATCTGGACAAATACAACTCATCCCAAGAGGAAAACTACTCACTTACAGGTTAATTGTCAGAACAAAACTTTATATTTGTCGCCACATTTTAATCCTATTCTTTATGACATCAGTAAAAATTATAAATAAATCGCAGCATCCATTACCTCATTATGAAACTATGCAATCAGCGGGAATGGATTTAAGAGCTAACCTTTTAGAGCCCATCACATTAAACAGCCTAGAAAGAGCCATTGTTCCTACAGGATTGTTTATCGAATTGGCTGACGGATATGAAGCACAAATCAGACCTAGAAGTGGTTTAGCTGCAAAAAAGGGAATTACTTTATTAAATTCACCAGGTACTATTGATGCGGATTACAGAGGTGAAATTGGCGTTATTTTGGTCAATTTATCCAAAGAGCCTTTTGTAATTGAAAATGGAGAGCGCATTGCCCAGATGGTTATTGCAAAATACGAACAAATCCAATGGGAAAACACAACAGAACTATCTGAAACAGCAAGAGGAACAGGTGGTTTTGGAAGCACTGGAACAAAATAAAAACAAAAAATAAGCTAAAAAAATGAAAATTATTGTACCTATGGCTGGACGAGGATCCCGTTTACGTCCACATACCCTTACGACACCGAAACCTTTAATTCCAATTGCTGGTAAACCTATTGTACACCGCTTAGTTGAAGATATTGCAAAAGTTTTAAACGACAAGATTGAGGAGATTGCCTTTATCATACACGAAAGTTTTGGCAAACAAACGGAAAAAGATTTAGTGGCAATTGCTGAAAAATTAGGAGCAAAAGGAACGATATGCTACCAGAATGAGGCATTGGGAACGGCTCATGCTATTTTGTGTGCAAAAGAGAGTATGACAGGTCCCATCGTTGTAGCTTATGCCGACACTTTATTCCGCGCAGATTTTAATTTAGACAAAACAGCAGATAGTGTTATTTGGGTAAAACAAGTAGAAGACCCGAGTGCTTTTGGCGTGGTGCAATTAAACGATAAAAATGAAATTGTTGACTTTGTAGAAAAGCCCGCTACCTTCGTTTCTGACCTAGCGATTATAGGTATTTATTACTTCAAAAGTGGAGAAACACTACGCAAGGAATTGGAGTTTTTACTTGACAATAATGTTATTAAAGGAGGTGAATACCAGTTGACAGACGCATTAGAAAACATGAAGCAAAAAGGCATGCGTTTTGTTCCCGGTCAAGTAGAGGAATGGATGGATTGTGGAAATAAAGATGTAACTGTCGATACCAATAACCGCATGTTAAACTTCCTAGAAGCTGAAAGCAGCAATTATGTATCCACTTCTGTTCAAATAGAAAACAGTACAATCATCCCTCCTTGCTATATTGGAGATAACGTAGTATTGAAAAATGCAACCATTGGTCCGAATGTTTCCTTAGGAGATCATTCTAAAGTAGAAAATGCGACCATTAAAAATAGTTTGATTCAAACCCATGCCTACATAGCAAATGCTAATTTAGACAATGCCATGATTGGAAATCACGCAAAATACAACGGAAACCACACCAACATCAGTATTGGTGATTATTCTGTCTTAGACTAAAAAATACTAAATCCGTTTTAAATTCCTTTAAAACGGATTTTTTTTATCTATATTCGATATACAAATTCCATTACTCTAAAAATTATGAAAAAAATCACTTTTATACTCCTTGCCGGATTACTAATTATGAGTTGTAAAAAAGGGAACGACGGATTTCTTTTACGAGAGTCAGATGCAAAAAAATCAAAAACAGCTTTGGTTATTTTGAATGATCACGCTAAAAATGCGCAGCAATTCAAAACAGTAATTCTTCAAGGAACGGCACAGTATAAAGATGAGTTTGAAAACAGAAAAGTGGGAATGGAAGTCTTAATCGAAAAAGACAAGCAAATTCAGATCAATATTCGCTATGCGGATATTCTCATTTTCAAGGCGTTAATCACACCAGAAAACATACAATATTTCAACAAGTTAAACGAAACTGCATTTCAAGGAGGGTTTGATATCCTCACTCAATTTGTCGGCACACCTATCAATTTTAATCGCATGCAAAATTTGCTATTAGGTCAAGTTTTAGATAGTCAAGGTGATACAGCATTCGTCTCCACCATTGAAGAGGGATTACACAAAATCAGTAGTACCCAAGAAGCAGAACTACAGTCGACCTATTTCTTTGAAGATGAAAACAGTTTATTGAAAAAAGAATCAATTGAAGAACGCGATTCCAATCGAAAAGTAACAATAGCCTATCCTGGTTATCAAAAAGTCAGTTCTTTCATTGTTCCAACTGCAGTAAACATTCAGGCCGAAGAAGGAGAAAAAAACTTAAATTTAGACATCCGTTATCAAAAAGTTACCTTTAACGAAGATTTACGTTTTAATTATAGCGTTCCTAAACGATACAAAATGATTAATTTGTAAAAATTCCGTAATATTGTAAGGTTTAAGAAGTACATTGCTATGAAAAAAACCTACTGCTCTATATTGTTCATTTTAATGACATTGCCTTTATGTGCCCAACAGAAAGAGACACAAGAACAGTTGGAAAAACGAAAGCAACAGATTATTATCGAAATAAAATCTGTGCAACAACTCCTTCATAGAGAACAAACCAAAGAGCGCAATATCTTAGCTGAGATTGAAGAAATCAATCAAAAAGTTACCTTAAACAAACAGTTGATTAACAATGTGCGCAAGCAAATTAATATCACAACCAACACTATTGCTAAAAATCAGAAAGAGGCGAATGCGTTAGCCAAAGAGTTAGATCAGCTGAAGAAAGACTATGCACAAACCATTGTAAAAGCTTATAAAAGCAGATCCAATCAGAGTAAGATGATGTTTATTTTATCTTCTGAAAACTTTTTGCAGGCCTATAAACGCGTACAATACCTAAAACAGTATGCTGATTTTCGAAAAGAACAAGGGGAAGAGTTAAAAGAAAAGACCCTTTTATTAAATGAAGCACTTGCCAAGTTGGAAGTTGAAAAAGAGAAACAGCGCAAATTATTAGCGGAACAAGAGTCGAATGAAAAAACCCTACAACGCGATTTAACGGAGCAACAAAGTTTAGTTTCTTTGGTCAAGAAAGATCAGAAAAAGTTCAATGAGCAGATCAAGAAAAAGCAAGACGAGACCAAAGCGATTGACCGCAAGATTCAGCAATTGATTCGAGAAGCCATTGAGGAGGCAAATAGAAAAGCGAGAGAAGCGGCTGCAAAAGCGGGTAAATCGACTACGAAATCAACCACAAAATCAACTAATGCTGCTACATTTGAGCTAACACCAGAAGGTAAATTAGTTGCCGATAATTTTAAGGCCAATCGAGGCAAACTACCTTGGCCTGTAGAAAAAGGATACATTTCTTTAGCTTATGGAGATCAACCCCACCCGGTGCAAACGCATTTGACCATTCACAACAGTGGAGTTGAAATCACTACAGAGGCCAATGCCAAAGCACGAGCCATTTTTGAAGGAGAAGTACTACAAGTCCAAGTCTTATCAGGAGGAAATAAAGCCGTTTTAATTCAACATGGTGATTATATTACCGTTTACCAAAACTTACGCGACGTTACAATTAAAAAAGGCGATAAGGTTAGCCTAAAGCAAACCATTGGAACAATTAACACAAACAGCACTGGAAAAACTGTTTTAAAATTCTTACTTTCGCATAACTCCAATATTGACAACCCTCAAAATTGGTTGAGTAGAAGTAACTAAACGCATTTTTATCCTATGAGTAATGCCGTAGCCTTTAATCTTTTACAGTGGGTTCGCGAAAACAAAGACTTACTGAAACCACCTGTATCCAATAAAAACCTCTTTGTAGAGGCGAAAGATTACATCATTATGGTTGTTGGGGGGCCCAATAATCGCAAAGATTTTCACTACAATGAGAATGAAGAGTTTTTCTTTCAGTTGGAAGGAACCATCTACATAGACATTCAAGAAGACGGCGAAAGAAAGCGCATTACCTTAAATCCTGGAGATATCTACCTATTACCGGCAAAGATGCCACATTCACCTATTCGAACTGCAAATTCAGTAGGACTCGTTGTAGAAACCAAAAGAAAAGAACCACAGGCGAAAGACGGATTAATTTGGTATTGTGAGAACTGCAACGAAAAATTATATGAAGTATATTTTGAATTAACGGATATAGAAAAAGATTTTTTACCTCATTTTACTCATTTTTACAATTCGGAAGCATTGCGCACTTGCGCGCACTGCAACTGCGTCATGGATGCCGTTCCTTAGAAAAGAAAGGACCAACAAATACAACACAAAAAACCATCATTTTATTATTTTTGAACAAACAGACAGGTATCACTAACAACCTAATTATAATTTCACAGTTTACGCAAAATAAAAGTTACATTTATTTCAAATAATTGTCAACAACCTAATAATAAAACAAAATGATGTGTTTTTATTAACACCTCTTAGCTAAAATTATTTTTATATCTTAGCGAAGAACTATCTTATAAACTATAAAAGAAGAATAATGGCAACAACAAATGACCAATTTGGAATTTTGGATGCGATGAAGCATTTAGGACTTGAAGAAGTAAACAACGGTACTTCAACGGGTTTAAATTCATTTTCTAACGGAAGAATTATCGAATCATACTCACCTGCAACTGGTGAATTAATAGGAAAAGTAAAAGCTACAACAGCTGAAGATTACGAAAAAGTAATGCAAACGGCACAAGAGGCTTACAAATCTTGGAAATTAGTTCCTGCACCGAAAAGAGGAGATATCGTTCGTCAAATCGGAGAGGAATTACGCGCCAATAAAGAACACCTTGGAAAACTTGTTTCTTATGAAATGGGTAAGAGTTTACAAGAAGGTTTAGGTGAAGTTCAAGAAATGATTGACATCTGTGATTTCGCAGTGGGATTATCACGTCAATTGTACGGATTAACAATGCACTCAGAAAGACCAATGCACAGAATGTATGAGCAATGGCACCCAATCGGAATTGTAGGTATTATTTCTGCTTTCAACTTCCCTGTGGCTGTTTGGAGCTGGAACACGATGATTGCATGGGTTTGTGGAGACGTATGTGTATGGAAGCCAAGTTCAAAAACACCTTTATGTGCGGTAGCTTGTCAAAATATTATTGCTAAAGTATTCAAAGCGAACGACATCCAAGAAGGAGTATGTAACTTAGTTGTTGGAAATGAGTGTGGAGATTTAATGAACAACGACCACAGAATTCCATTAGTATCTTTCACAGGATCAACTCGTATTGGTCGTCACGTATCAAAAACAGTTGCTGAGCGTTTTGGAAACACCATTTTAGAATTGGGTGGAAACAACGCAATCATCGTTTCTGAGCATGCTGATATTAACATGGTATTAGTTGGAGCAGTATTCGGAGCAGTTGGAACAGCAGGACAACGTTGTACTTCAACTCGTCGTTTAATTATCCACGAAAGTGTTTACGATAAAACAATCCAAGTATTACAAAGTGCATATGCGCAATTAAAAATTGGAAACCCATTAGATGCAGCAAATCACGTTGGACCACTTATCGACAAAGGAGCGGTTCAAGATTACTTAGATGCAATTGAAAAAGCGAAAAAAGAAGGTGGAAAAATCATCGTTGAAGGTGGTGTTGTAGAAGGTGCTGGATATGAAAGTGGTTGTTATGTAAAACCATGTATCATTGAAGCTAAAAACGAATTTGAAATTGTTCAAGCAGAAACGTTTGCACCAATTTTATACGTAATGAAATACAGCAACATTGAAGAAGCTATTGCTATGCAAAATGGTGTTCCTCAAGGATTATCTTCTTCAATCTTCACAAACAATATGCGTGAGATGGAGTTATTCCTTTCACATGCAGGTTCTGATTGTGGAATTGCGAACGTTAATATCGGTACTTCAGGTGCTGAAATTGGTGGAGCTTTTGGAGGTGAAAAAGAAACAGGTGGAGGACGTGAGTCTGGATCTGATGCTTGGAAAGCTTACATGAGAAGACAAACCAACACAATTAACTACGGAAGTCAACTTCCTTTAGCACAAGGTATTAAATTTGATTTCTAATCAAATTCAAACATAAAAAAAAAGACGTCTCAAAAAAGACGTCTTTTTTATTTTATATGTTGATCGAACTAAAAGCGATAGCCTATCATTATTCCTGCATTGAATTCAATTGCAGAAAAACGATCATTTACCTCGCTGCTGAAGTTTCTTGCTACATTAACGAAAGGTTCGATTGCGAAAGAATCACCCATCGTCCATTTATGACCAAAACCAATTCCGACAATAAAGCTGTTCATATCCGTTTTCACACGAGCTACACCGTCAATCTCAGCTATGTATTTGTCTTCTTTAAAATTACCAAAGCGATACTTAATAAAAGGGGAAACAGAATATCCACTTCCATTAGCACCATTAGCACCACCGAAGTAATACTTGTAGTTTAAAGCTAAACTCGTTGTGTTGAACTTTTGATCCTTTGATTTACTTTCGTGATAATAGGAAAAGCGATCCATAAAATGTACATCAACCCCAATCGACTGGTTATGATCAATAAAATGCTCATACCCCAACTCAACAGAGGGTATAACGATCGTATTAAGAATATTAATCTTAACCTCATTTACAGCTTGCGCCTTTACACCCAAGATGCTACCAATTAAAAAAGCAGCTGCGATTATTTTTTTCATTTTTTCTAAACTTTTGCTTACAAAGATATAATTTTTTACCCTAATTGTGATTTCTTCCGACTTCATTAGGGTATAAATCTACAAGACAATCACTTTGCCAAAATTCTTTCGTATCAATATCCATTAGGCTGATTTTTCCAAGAAAAGCAGCTCCAGTATCCATATTCCACACATTGGCAAAATTTACAGGCTGATCAAAGCCAAAATGCGTTACTGGTGTATGTCCGATGTAAATCTCTTTGTGAAATTTTAATCGTCGCGGATAAAGTTCACTACTTTCATCTAAGTGAGGATCCATCGCCATGACCATTTCCCATAACGTCCGATCCCAATAGAGATATTCCTCAAAAAACTCCGCTTTAATTCCACGTGGATTTGTAAAACCCGCATGAACAAAGAGGCGATTTTCTTCATCGATATAGTAATTTTCTAACTGTTCAAAAAAAGCTAAATGCTTGTTTATAACCGCTTCACTTACTTTTTTATAAGCAGCAACGGAAGCGTCTCCCCCGTTTTTAAACCACTGTGGATTTTCTTCTCGGGTCTTCAACCACTTAGTCAATAAACTCTCGTGATTTCCCCTTAAAAACACACATTGATTCGTTTGCGCTATTGTGAATAAAAATTCAACTACTTCGGGTGACTCACTCCATCCATCTACATAATCTCCCAAAAAAATAAGCTGATCCTCTTGTGTTACGTTGGCTCGTTCAAAAAGTTGTAGTAACCCTTTATATCCTCCATGAATATCACCAACAACCAGTGTTCTACTCATAAGTTTCTGTTTCGTATTTAAGCTTTCGCAAGATACGCATAACTTGTTTAAAGCCATTAAACAACTCGGGATCATTCGCAAACTTTAAATAATCTTTAACCGAAATAAGCTGCTCTTTCGCTTGTTCAAAGCCATTTAAATAGCACAGCATCATATTGTAACACAATTTATTCAAGACGCGTTCTTCCTTATTAGTCAAACGTTCTTCCCTCTGTATCTTATAAATTACCTTCACGCTATTTCGATAAATATGTTCTAGGATATTTTCATTGTACTTCGGCGGCTCAAACAGCATTTTACTTTCCATTGCATAACTGCCATTATCGTAAAACACAAGTCGAACTTCTTCAAAAGGATAATAACTCGTACCGTCGTTTAACCCTAAATTTAGATACTCCGTCAACACAAATGACGCTGTATCGTAAAATAGCGTAACCACGTCTAAGGACGAATAAAACAACTTAATTTGTTCATTGACAAACTCAACATCCATGCGAGAGTAAAAAGGAATTCCTCGTATATTCATCTTTTTTCCCATCCAACAAATGACAAATTGTTCCTTAAACACTTTGTAATTCGCGTGAATGTCTTTCGAAGAATGTGTCATATAGCGAACCACACTATCGAGTACATCCTTTAAATTATTTTGAGAATTTTTTTCAACACTTTCGACATCATTTTTATTGCCATTATAAAGCAAGGGACCATCGGGAACAGAGGTACTCCCTACTCTTGAAAAATACATCCCTTCAGCAATTTCTCCTATCGCGCGTTTAAACGTCGTGAGTTCCACAGTAGGAAAGATCGTTACCAAGCCAATTACCTTATCTTCTGCTAGATCCGTAAAAGTTACATTGTCATAGGTAATACTAGGGGGATTAGAAAAATAAGCATTAACTAAATTTTGAATTTTGCTGTCATCATAGAAATCAACGCCGACTAATTCGTTGTTATTATCCTCCACTCCAACGATAATAAATGAATTATTTTCAGGATTTGAGTTTGACAAGGCACAAATATGTTTTAAAAATTTTGCTTTCCCCGATTTGGTATGTAAATTTAGCTGCCGTTTCTTATCATAGAAACTATTCTCATCATATTGAGCTAATAGATTTTTAATAAGTAATCGCTTATTAATCATTGCAAATTATTTTTTGTTCTTAAAATTATAAAAAGAAACCCATAAATCATGCCCAAATGTTGAAGTGCTCCTTTAGATTTAACCATCTATTAACAACTTTGTAGCGAATATTTTTTGAATTTGCATGAATAATTAAATGAGCGTTATTTTCAGACAAAACTTTTATTATGGAAACACTTGGATCAAATTACGATATTCGAGAATTAAATGAACTAATAGAAAGAGAAAGTGCTTTTATTGACATCCTAACCATGGAGATGAATAAAGCGATTGTTGGTCAAAAGCACATGATTGATCGATTGTTAATTGGATTACTAGGACAAGGACACATTTTGCTAGAAGGTGTGCCAGGACTAGCTAAGACCCTAGCCATCAACACCTTGTCAAAAGCCGTACACGGATCGTTTAATAGAATTCAGTTTACACCAGATTTATTACCTGCCGATGTAATCGGAACGATGATCTACAACGTAAAAGAAAATGACTTTTCTATTCGCAAAGGACCTATTTTCGCGAACTTCATTTTAGCGGATGAGATTAACCGTGCTCCAGCAAAGGTGCAGTCTGCACTTTTAGAAGCGATGCAGGAAAAACAAGTTACAATTAGCGACACGACATATCCCTTAGACAAACCCTTTTTGGTTATGGCGACCCAAAACCCAGTTGAACAAGAGGGGACGTATCCCTTACCTGAAGCTCAAATGGACCGTTTCATGTTAAAGACGGTAATTGATTACCCAAAACTAGAAGAGGAGCGCCTTGTTATCCGCCAAAACCTTGCAGGAGAAAAACAAACGATTAATCCTGTTGTTACGCTAGAACAAATCAAACGTGCGCAAGATGCGGTAAAAAAAGTATATATGGACGAAAAGATCGAAAAATATATACTTGATATCATTTTTGCAACGCGTTATCCAGAGCAATTCAAGCTTGAAAAGTTAAAACCGTTGATTAGTTTTGGTGCTTCTCCACGTGGAAGTATTAATTTAGCGACAGCTGCCAAATGTTATGCGTTTATTAAGCGAAGAGGTTATGTTATTCCGGAAGATGTTCGCGCTGTAGTTATCGACGTCTTGCGTCACCGTATTGGTGTTACCTACGAAGCAGAAGCAGAAAGCATTACCTCTGTTGATATCATCAATCAAATTGTAAACGAAATAGAAGTGCCATAGTTGTCCCCAACTAGATCTAACTTCTGTTTAATGAACAATTACTACCCTTCAAGGGAGTAATTATATTTGAATAATTCTTTTACAATGGAAACCAAGGAAATTTTAAAAAAGGTCAAAAAAATTGAGATCAAAACCAAGCGTTTGAGTGATCATATTTTTTCTGGGGAGTATCACACTTCCTTTAAGGGGCGTGGTATGACTTTTTCTGAAGTGCGACAGTACCAATTTGGCGACGATGTTCGCGCCATTGATTGGAATGTTACTGCGCGTTACAACGAGCCGTATATTAAAGTTTTTGAAGAAGAGAGGGAGCTTACGCTCATGCTTCTCGTAGATATCAGCGGATCGGAAAACTTTGGTTCTTCAGATGCCTTTAAACAAGAGATTGTAACAGAAATCGCCGCTACATTAGCCTTTTCTGCCACACAAAATAACGACAAAATTGGACTTATTCTGTTTTCAGACCAAATAGAATTATTCGTACCGCCCAAAAAGGGAAAAACACATGTCTTGAGAATCATTAGAGAGCTAATTGATTTTACGCCAAAAAGTCAGCAAACAGACTTGGCACTTGCCCTGTCCTATTTGTCTAAAGTGATCAAGAAAAAAGCCATTGTTTTTATCTTGTCCGACTTTATCACACCGCCTTATGAAAGCACCTTAAAAATAGCCGCCAAAAAGCACGACATCACGGGAATTCGCATTTATGATCAACGAGAAAAAGAGCTTCCCAATGTTGGTTTAATCAACGTGTACGATGCGGAAAGCGGTAAAGAACAATTGATCAATACAGGTAGCAAAGAAGTTAGACTTCAATACGCGGCTCATTTTTTAAAACAAGAGGATCAATTCAAGAAAACGTTTTCAAAATGTGGTGCAGGAGTAATCAATATGCGTGTAGACGAAAGTTATGTAAAAAAATTATTAGGGTATTTCAAAGCTAGATAAAATGACACTGAATAGAACTAAATACAATCTTTTAAGCGTACTTATTCTTTTGTTATCATCTCAGTTGATGTTAGCTCAGGTGCCTCTTGAAACAAAAGTAGATACTACTTCCATCAAGATAGGGGAACCTATTCAATATACCATTCGAGCCATTGCCCCGAAGAGCAGCAAAGTTCTTTTTCCTGAATCGGAGACGCTTGGTTCCTTAGAAGTATTGGACTCCTATCCGATTGATACCATTACAAAAGACAACTTCTTCGAATTGACGAAAAAATACGAATTGACTCAGTTTGACGAAGGTAGCTATACGATTCCAGCGCTGCCCATTCTCATCGATTCAAAACCGTACCATACAGATTCTATACACATTCAAGTACAAAATGTAGTAGTAGATACTTTAAAAACACCACTATACGATATCAAGTCAATTTCAAAAGCAGGTGCTGCCCCTTCTACTGGTTGGTACTACTTGGCTTTTCTTATTTTAGCGCTTCTAATCGGAATTGTCGTGTACTTTTTTATTAAAAAGCTACAAGACAAAAATTTAACAGAAGACGACAAGTACAATACTCCTTTTGAGAAAGCGGTTACGAAGCTCAAACAATTGGAAGAAAAGCAAAATTGGACTCGTGGTGATGCCAAGCCCTATTACTCAGAAATGACGGATATTGCACGTGCCTTTATCGAAGACACTTTTGGTATTTCAGCACGTGAGCTAACGACTTTTGAAACGATTTCCATCTTAAAAAATACCCTTCGCGACAAAGACATCAAAATTGATCCTAAAATAATCAATGAGTTTAAACGCGTATTAGGTACTGCGGACTTAGTGAAGTTCGCTAAATCACAACCTTCCGATAATGAAATTGCAGGAGATACAGCTAATACACAAAAGATCATCAACGAAATCAATACAGCTTATCCTATTTCTGCAGCGACTCAAACGGAACGCATTCGATTAAGAGAAGAGCGCAAGAGAAAAAGGAAGAGAATACGCCTTGGAATTCCGAGTGCAATAACGGCAACGCTTATGCTGTGTACAGGTATTATCTATTTGATTAATATTACCTCGGATCAAAATTTAAATTTATTTACATTTAATTCCACTAAGCGCCTACTCAATCAAGAATGGATTACAAGTACATATGGCAGTGGTCTAGGTCTAACCGTGAGCACACCGGAAGTATTAGTTCGAAAAAATGATCCAACCGTAAACAACAGTGGTATTGATGGTATTGAGAATATCCAACAATTCAGAGAAGGAGAATTAGATGAATCTATTTTCCTTACGCTGAGCACAATAGAAACAAGCAAAGACTTTAAATACACCGATGAGGAAATCATCGATCATTCACTGAAGTTAATCACGAAAGAGTACGCAGTAGATCAGATTGAGATTGCACATGAAAAGTTCGAAAATGCTTCTGGATTAACAGGGTTAAAAGCAAAAGGAACCTTGGTTCTTCAATCGGAAAAAACCAAAGGAAAAGAGCACAAAATAACCTTTGCGTGTGTATTAAGTCACGAAAATAAAAACGTTTTAAATCAAATGTGGATTTTCCACGATACGGAAGATCAATATGCAGATGAAATTACCGAAAAGGTATTCGACTCTATGCAATACAAACAAGAGAAGTAATTATGAGAAATGTAACCTTTTTACATCCTGAATTCTTTTGGTTGTTTCTACTATTACCGCTTGTCATTTTTATTTGGTATAGAAACAGAAAAAAACAAAAAGCAACACTAAAGTTGAGTTCAACAGCGGCTTTTGCAGGTCATTCTACTTTTTTAGTTCGCTTATTACCTTTGTCTATTCTTTTGAGAACGCTGGCATTAAGTGGAATCATCCTAGCACTAGCTCGACCACAAGTAATTAGTGTTGATCATCAGATCCATTCTACCCATGGGATTGACATCGTAATGGCGATGGATATTTCGGGTAGTATGTTAGCTCGAGATTTAAAGCCTAATCGCTTGGAAGCGTTAAAAGAAGTTGCCGCTGACTTCGTCGGTCAACGAGTAGCAGATCGCATAGGAATTGTTATTTATGCCGCAGAAGCCTATACGAAGACACCGGTTACCAGCGACAAAACGCTACTCTTAAATTCATTGCGCGATATTAAATATTCCGATGATTTAAGAGATGGTACAGCAATTGGTGTTGGATTATCAACGGCTATTAATCGCATTAAAAACAGTCCTGCCAAGAGTAGAGTTATTATTCTCTTAACGGATGGGGTTAACAATACAGGAACAGTAGATCCTCTAATGGCTACTCAAATTGCCAAAGAATTCAACATTAAGATTTATACCATTGGAATAGGAACCAATGGACTAGCAGAATCACCCGTAGGTATACGCCCGAATGGCGATATCATCTACGATAAAATTCCAGTTGAATTGGACGAGGCTTTAATGAAAACAATCGCAAAAGAAACGGGAGGTCAGTACTTTAGAGCAACGAATACACAAAGTCTTAAAAATATATATGAAGAAATCAATCAGCTAGAAAAAACGAAAATCGACGAGCAGAAATATGTAAATACAGATGAAAAATTTAGGCTATTCGCACTTCTTGCGTTTTTCTTATTAGCCTTGGATTTTATTCTGAGCAAAACACTTTTTAGAGGATTTATTTAACAGCATTATGTGGGAATTAGACGACAAAAAATATTTTCTATTACTAATTGCAATTGCAGTAATTGCACTGCTTATTGTATGGGAAATACTGTGGAAAAAGAAGGTGCAAAAGACATTTGCTACGGCGAAAGCACTACAAGCATTAGCGCCTAATAAATCAGCGAATAAACCAATTCTAAAAGCGTGTTTATATTTTGCGGCGTTAATTTGTTTAGTATTGGCTTTAGTCAATCCAAAAATAGGCACGCGCATTGTTACGGTAAAAAGACAAGGGGTGGATATTGTTTTTACCTTAGATGTTTCCAAGAGTATGTTGGCTCAAGATATGGCTCCTGATCGCCTATCTAAAATGAAGCAACTTACCTCTCAAATCATCAATAGTTTAGGCCCAGATCGAATTGGAATTGTAGGCTATGCAGGAAGTGCATTTCCTATGTTGCCCATTACAACGGATCATTATGCGGCAAAAATGTACTTGCAATCGATGAATACAGATATGGTTTCTTCTCAAGGAACAGCGCTAGAAGATGCTATTCACGTGGCGAGTAATTACTTTGACAATCCAAGAACAAGCAAAGTGATGATTCTTATCTCTGATGGGGAAGATCACGGAGAAAACATTGATGCAGCAATCCAAATAGCAAAAGATAAAAAGATCAAAATTATTACGATTGGTGTTGGAACTGAAAAAGGGGGGCCTATACCTATGCGAACGGCCAAAGGAATAGAATACAAAAGAGATTGGGACAATGAGATTGTCACTACCAAATTAGATCCTGCTACACTCAAACACATTGCAGATGCCACTGGTGGAAAATATTTCTATGGATCAAATACACAAGAAATCGTTGATCTGATTACCCATGAGCTAAATAAAATTGAGAAAACAGATTTCGAATCCCAACAAATTGCAGAATTTCAGTCGCAATTCCAGTGGTTTTTAGGTCTTGCCTTTTTGTTTATTTTCCTTGATTTATTTATTCTTGAACGCAAAACGAGTTGGATGAAGAAATTGAATCTCTTCAATGAAAAAGAATAATGCTTATACTTGTAACAAAATGAAAAATATATATTTCTCCTTTCTATTGCTTTTTTTCACCTCATTGACATGCTTTGCTCAATCGGCAGGTCGTGCTTTGACTATAGGAAATGAAACCTATGAGCACAAGCAATTCAATCAATCTGAAGCGGCTTATCGCATTGCTTCTTCTAAAAGCGAAAAAAAAGAAACAGCAACCTATAACTTGGGGAATAGTTTACTTCGCCAAAAACAAAGCAAAGAAGCTATTTCTGCTTACACTAGAGCGACAAAAGAGGCTACTACAAAAGAAGCAAAACACCGCGCTTTTCACAATTTAGGCAATGCTTATATGGCTGAAAAAAACTATAAAGCAGCAGAACAAGCTTATAAAAATGCGTTGAAAAATAATCCAAAAGACGATGAAACTCGTTATAACTATGCTGTAGCGAAAAAGCTAAACGAGGAAAATCCGCAAAATGATCAAAATCAGGATCAAAATCAGGATCAAAATCAGGATCAAAATCAGGATCAAGATCAAGACAATAAGGACCAGAATCAAGATAATAAAGATCAAAACCAGGATCAGAATCAAGAGAACAAGGACCAAAACAAGGACCAAAACAAGGACCAGAATCAGGATAACAAGGATCAAAACCAAGATCAAAACCAAGATCAAGACAAAGACAACAAAGGAAACGATAAGAAAGATCAAGGAGAGGACCAAAAAGACAAAGAGGACCAAAACTCCGATCAAAAACAACAGCCTAGTCCACAACAGCAACAGAGCAAAGAGCAAATGCAACGTATATTAGATGCAGTAAACCGCGATGAACAAGCGGTTCAACAACGTTTAATTGACAAGAATAAAAAAGGAGACAAAAAAGGAGAGGCACAAGGGGTTTCTACGCAACGTAAAAAAGACTGGTAAGCTTTAAACTATGAGATCATTATACTTACATATTGTATTTTTTTGTATTCTCTTCACACAGCCGCTACTAGCTCAAGTGAGCTTTGAAGCGAGTGTGAACAAAGAACAGGTACCTTTAAACGACGTGATTCAAATCGAATTTACGATGAATAGTGATGGAGATAATTTCTCTCCACCTTCCTTTGATGCCTTTACTGTTGTTGGAGGGCCAAGTAGTTCGGTTAGTTATTCTTGGATTAACGGTAAAAAATCGTTTAAAAAGTCTTATTCATTTCTTTTACAACCCAAGCGAAAAGGAAAATTCACCATTGGCAAAGCGAGTATACAGATTGAGGGTGAAATCCTTACTACCAATCCAATTACCCTAACAGTTACGGACGCGGTTGAACGCCAAGATCCTCGTCAACGCATGAATCAAATGCAACAGGGATCCTTAGATAAAGTGCACTTGGTTGCAGAAGTATCTAAAACAAAACCGTTTATTAATGAACCTATTACCATTGTATATAAGCTGTATTTTAATGCCAATGTAGGAGGATATCGAGGCAATCAAATTCCAACCTATGACAAATTTTGGACCTACAACATTGAAATGCCACAACGCCCGGAGTTAAAACAGGGCAAATACAAAGGAGAGCCTTACAATTACGTTATCTTGAAGCAAGATATCATTATGGCTCAAGAAGTAGGTAAACAAGTCATCAAGCCTTTATCATTAACCGTACAAGTAGAAGTTCCGACAGGACGTCGAGATTTTTTTGGTTTTCCTGAATATGGTTTAGTAGAGAAAGAGTATAGCTCTCAATCGATCACCATTGATGCACAAGGCTTACCACAAAAAGATAGGCCCGCTGATTTTTCTGGTGGAGTTGGAGAATTTGCCTTTAAAGTAACCCCTTCCAAACAAGAAGTTAAAGCGGGAGAATCGCTCAATTTGACGGTAAGTGTATCAGGGAAAGGAAATCTAAATTTAGTCACCCTTCCTACACCCGTTGCACACTCTGCCTTAGAGGTATACGATCCACAATATTCAGAAAAATTAACCCCAACAGCTTTCGGGTTACAGGGAAATCGAACCAATAAATACACCATTATACCCCAGTATAAAGGAGAATACAACATTGAACCAATGGAATTTTCTTATTTTGATTTAACGTCAAAACAATACAAAACCATTCAAACCGATACGATTAAAATCACTGTTTTAGATGGTCCGACACTACCGACTAACAAAGAGATGGCAGGAACAGATGGTATTGATGAGCAAGATTTTTTCCAAAAAAACAAAGCAAACTTGACCTTTGTTGAGCAACAGAAATCGTCATACTGGAAAACTTCGTTATTCTATTTCTTGCTATTGGCACCTCTTGTAGCCATGCCTTTATTTGTATTACTTCGTCGCGTTAAAGAAGCAAGAGCCAATGATGTGGAAGGAAATCGATTGAGAAGAAATAATCGTTTGGCCAAAAAATACTTGAGTGAAGCGAAAAAACAAATGAATGACAAAGCGCTCTTCTATGAGGCTTTAGAACGTTGTTTACACAACTTTTTAAAAGCAAAATTGCAAATGGAAACGAGTGAAATGAGCAACGATAATATCGCGGAGATCTTAGAGAAAAAAGCCATTACAACAGAGGCGATTGAATCCTTTATGCGTCTTAAAAATGCTTGTGAATGGGCGCGTTATACCCCAACAGAACAAGTCAATATAGCAAAAGATTACGAAACGGCGATTGATGTTATTGATCAATTGGAAAAACAATTTAAAGCCTAATGAAAAAGTTAACTTTTTATCTTGTATTTGCTTTGTTTGGCATAGGAACCTATGCACAACCAACGGATTGGCAAAAGACTTTTGACAAAGTAAATGAGACTTTTCAAAAGGAACACTATAAAGAAGCTATTGAAGGTTATATTGCCTTGGCACAATTTTACGACAATTCACCTGAATTGTACTTTAATCTAGCCAATGCATACTACAAAACAGGAAACTATGTTGAGGCGGTTTACTACTATGAAAAAGCCTTGAAATTAGCTCCAAATATGCAAGAAGCGCAAACTAATCTCAATTTTACAAAGGAACATTTAGAAGATGATATCACAATCATTCATGACTATGACAAGGCTGCTATTGCTCATCAAACATTGGGTAAGCTATCCGTTGATGGTTGGGCTATTTTAGCTACTGTTTCTAGCTTAGCGCTATTTGCATTCTTTATTGTCTTTTACCTTACCCCCCGCAGTGCTTTAAAGCGATTTTTATTTGTGGCGATGTTGCTAAGTGTTGTGGTAGGTGCCGTTAGTATTTATGCTGCTGTATTTGAAGACAGCTATACCGAATCCTTAGAAACAGGTATCGTATTCGCTGCCAAAACAGACCTTAAAGAAGAGGCTAAAACAACCTCAACAACAATAAAGGAATTACACAAAGGCACGAAAGTGTTTATCCTCGATCGAAAAGGTTTATGGCTTGAGATCCGATTAGAAAACCAAGAAACGGGGTGGATTAACAAAGATGTTATTCGAGCAATTTAAATAGATTCGGGCGTAGGTGTTTGTAAAACCTCTACGCTTTTTTCAAATAAATGCGTTACCATATCGAACAAACTTGGAAAGATATGTTCTGACACGAACAAATAAACTTGGTAACTCTTTGCACTAGCTAAGGTTTCAGGACTAATGACTGTCAATCGGCTATTCAGCTGATCCAAAATAGAATAGAACAGGCTCATAACCAAAACAACCACTAAAATCTGAAAAAGTGCGCCTAGAATGCGATTAAAAAACCCGAGAAAAGCAGCTTCAAAGATCTTCGTGGTAAGTTGAGCGGCTAATCGCACCGCTAGAATAGCTAATACAAAAGCAAGAATAAAAGATAAAACGGGTAAGAAGCTAGACTCCCATCCCCATTTATGCTGTAAAAAATCTTTGATTACATTAGAAAATTTTAGCGCTCCTATTGTTCCAATCAACAGGGATAGAAAGGCAACTACCGATACAAAAAAACCGTTTTTCACCCCTTTAAACACACCAAAAATCAAAGCCAATAAGGCCAATATATCGAATATCATTCCTTCTACATTTTAGAAACTACTAAATTATTATTTTTTCTATAAATCTTCGTCATAACTAAATTGTATCTTTGTTTCATCAAACAAACAACAATATGGCAAGAGATGAACATTTAAAAAAGCGATGGGACGATGTAGTACAGAAGATATCTACCCGCTTTGGAGATGGCGAAGTCCTTGATCTAGAATCAATCATCTATCTTATTGGTGTTCAAGAACTCGGTAAAATTAAAAAACGATATAAAAAAGACGATAAAGTTAATTTGATGCATATCGCTATATGCCGCCTACTTGAACCCTACGGATATTATGAATTTGATCACTACGACGACGACGGTTGGCCACACTATACGGTAAAAGAACAGCTACCTGCATTAAGAGCAGGAGAACAAAGCGTCTTGATGAAAGAAGCAATTGTCCATTACTTCTTAGAGCGAAAATATATTGACTAAACCTGGATAAATAAAAAATTTAGCATGCTTTAAATTTTATGTCTAAATGAAAAGCAGTAAATTTGCCTTTTACTTTACTTAAAATGATAGATAAAATAAAAGAATACATCGGGGAGGCAGAACATTTCCAAACCGATAACAAAGAACAACTAGAAGCTTTTAGAATTAAATTCCTTTCCAAGAAGGGAATCTTAAACGAATTATTTGCTTATTTTAAAACCGTTCCTAACGATCAGAAAAAGGAATTCGGTCAGGCGATTAATACGTTAAAAAGCGCCATTGAAACTAAAGTAAAAACCATCCAAGAGGAAATAGAATCTAAGAATGTACAAGGATTATATGGCGATTTAACCCGTCCAGGATACCCTACACTTATCGGATCTAGACATCCTATTTCACTTGTAAAAAATCAAATTGTTGATATTTTTAACAGCATTGGTTTTACTATTTCTGAAGGACCAGAGATTGAAGACGATTGGCATAACTTCTCTGCCTTGAACTTCCCTGACTATCACCCAGCACGTGATATGCAAGATTCATTCTTTGTACAGTCAAATCCTCAACATTTATTGCGTACTCATACCTCATCGGTACAAGCGCGTTATATGGAGGATCACAAACCGCCTTTGCGTACAATTTCTCCAGGACGCGTATTTAGAAATGAGGACATCTCTTCTCGTTCACATTGTATTTTCCACCAAGTAGAAGGTTTATACATTGATAAAGATGTGTCTTTTGCGGACTTAAAACAAACTTTGTTATACTTTACCAAAGAAATGTTTGGCAAGTCTAAAATTCGTCTACGCCCTTCTTATTTCCCATTTACAGAGCCAAGTGCTGAAGTGGATATTTATTGGGGATTGAAAACGGAAGTAGATTATAGAATTACAAAAGGAACAGGTTGGTTAGAAATCATGGGCTGCGGTATGGTTGATCCAAATGTATTGACCAACTGTAACATCGATGCAAATGAATACAGTGGATTTGCCTTTGGTATGGGTATCGAGCGTATCGCTATGTTATTATACCAAATCAGTGATATCCGCATGTTCTATGAAAACGATGTTCGCTTTTTAGAGCAATTTAAAGCAAACTTTTAATCGCATTTTTCTATTATACAAAAGCCCGATACCATGGTATCGGGCTTTTTTTGGATTGAATTAGGATATAAACTAAATTCAGCATTCAACCCAAGTATCAAACTAACTTTAAAAATCTTTCTTAAATCCAACCATCACACCTTCTTTGAAGAATTGACTTCCTTGAAATGCACGGACATAATCTACGCGGAACCCTTTCATACTGCCAATACCAATGTTAGACAATCCTAGGGTCAACTCTTGGTATGCCTTGGCGTCTGACATTGCCGCATTGTGATAGCCTGCGACAACATTCCATCCTGTCCATTTCAATAAAGGCAAACGATTCATGATAAAACCTTTGAAATTATATTCTAAATGGGTTTCTACATAGGACTTATTCGTACTTAAACTGTAATATGGCAGTAAGTTAAACGAACTCATGCGATCATTCTCTATATTCAGATGGGTTTGGTTTCCTGTAAAATGTTTGCGGTCTATGTAAGAGATACCATCAGCATTAAAGAAATGTCCTGCTCTTAAGTTATACGAAAACTCTCCTTTATTTTGAAAAGAAATATCTTGTTGAACTCCTGCCGTTACCAAATCGTAATTATAACCACTTAAGTTTCCTGCGAAGGCCTTCTCATATCCCACTTTAATTTTTGGATATTTTGCATTAGGAATATACCAGCGTCCTTCCGGATAGGAGGCATACGTCATTCCGAGGTTAAGGGTTGCTCCAATTCTAAACTTGTACAAATGTTGTAACTCAATAGGTGCGCTCCAATCGTTTAAAGGCGCTGTAGGATCATTTGAAGTATACGCTCTACTTCCCTTATAGAAAGACCCATTGGCGTTATTAAAAAGCGGTTTACGTTGCTCATAGCCTATTTCAGTAGACAAAGCGATCGCTTCATCAGCAAATTTCCCTCTATACCCCACATAAAACTCTTCCTTATTGTAGTATTTGGCGAAATTCTTTCTAAATAGCAAGGAGAAAGCACTGTTGAGTAACTCACTAATATTATCTTGGTGGAATTGCTCTATTTTTGTTCCTCCTTTTGCATAGAACCTAGATTTATGCCTATCGTTCAACTGATGACTAATCGATCCATACGCTCTCAAACGCTCTGACGCAAAACCATAATCAAAATCAACGACCGCATGCGTATAAGATTGTTTATCCTTTGCATATAGCTTCGCGGATAAACCTGTGCCCATATAGAACCCTTGAACGGTATTAAATCCTATTTTATCCAGTTCGATCAATCCATTGTAATTAAAAGTAAAACGCTCGTTTTTACTTCTGTAATTATATCCTGAAAGAGGAGAGGATACACTGAAGCGATTATACGCCATTCGAATACTGTCTTTATACTGTGGAGAATCTTTGCGTGCACGAATACTATCCTTGAACTGATAATCTCTCATTTCTTCTGTTGATAGCGGGTATAAACGATGATTGTTCCAAAAATCATCCTCTTTTTTATTGGCGTCTTTGGCAAATGACAAAACTTCTTTACCAAAATCCGCTCTCGTAAAATTCGGACTAAAGTTGTAGTTATTAAATACACTCAAAAAAACACCTTGTCCTTTAAAGCCCAGTAGACCAATCATCATATCTAAAGTTTGCGAACGCTTCACCCAAGTCTGATTTCCTTCATTATAGAAAAAGTTTTGACTCACTGTTATTGATTCAATAAAAGGCTGTTGTAAACTTACCCCAGTTACTGTTAAATCAACGCCATATAAAGCAGCAGATTGATCGACAATGTAGATATCTCCATAAAAAACAGGTTGATTCTTCACCTTAGGAGTTACCTTGATCTTATTGATCAAAACACCATTGTCTTTAAACGTAGCTTCCAAGCTGTATTTATAAAAAGAAAAAGCTTGATTGGATAAAGGAGAAATCAACTGTATGTCGAAATCAGCGATTTTTAGCTGATTCTCGTAAAAATCATAGAAAGATTCATCGGCTGTATTAAAACTATAGCCATTGTTACTTCCACTTACCTTAGAAGCGATAATGTGTTCTTTGAGTTGGTTGGGTTTTTGGTATTTCAATTGAGATACCGTTTCTGATAAATACAAAATTCCTTGCCCAAGCGAATCAATACCCACAGCCTTGCTGTCGTTGATTGAAATCTTATCTTGTGCAAATTTGGGAATCTTTAAGCTTTTGATCATCCCCTTTGAATAAAAGTCTGCCGAAAAAGAAGCCAGTCCTTTCGTGTTTTGTTCTTTATTGGCAATCGCTCTTCGAATAATATCATCTGCAGGGTTTTTCCCTACTTTAATTACAATATCGTCAAGTTGAAACTCTTCTTCATGCAACACAATAGCAATGGTCAAGGGTTTTCCTTGGTATTGAATAGTTTTGCGCTCGGTTTTATACCCTAAAAATTGAAAAACAAGGGTCATATTCCCTTCTGATTTAGGTTTAATTTCGAATACGCCCTTGTCATTGCTAATTGCTCCTTGTTGGGTTTGCTCTAAGATTACCGTAGCATAGCTAATTGGCTTTCCCTCTTGATCGACGATTGTACCCGATACTTGAGCAAAGGAGAACAAGGAGAACAAAAAAGAAAATAAAGTGAATAATGGTTTCATACGCTATTTGTTGGTTGATATAACATAAGACGCAACTCTTCATTTTATGTTACACTTTTACAAAATGCGATCTTTTACGTTCATTTTCTATATAAAAAAAGCGACTATAACTAGTCGCAGGCTCTACTACACCGCTTGATATTTTTGAGGTAATTGCTGAATTTCCCTTTGCAATTGAGGCATGAGAACATAGATCGCTACATAGGTCCACAATCCCATAAATAGAATAAGTAAAGCAACAATGCATGTAGCGAGTATCGTATTCGCAATAAAGCTCGTTAAATGGGGGAGTTGAATCATCATGGACGTGAAAGAGATAAATGCACCTCCCGCATAACTCTGAACAGCAACTGACTCTAATAAAAATCGTTTATTCACGCTCTTTTGTCTTTGCTTTATTTTTCGTTGCCAAAGCATACCCACCACAATATAAAGGCTTATAATACCAAAAAGGATACAGTATAAACTCCAAATACCTACTTCTTGATAGGTATAACCAATAGCAAACAAAATCAAATAAATCGCAAGAGAGAAAATAATCTTGGGTAGTGTAAAAAAAGAACCTACTTCTCTCAACATCAATTTAATATAACGACCTTTTAACCGATCGATCTTTGAGGCTACCACATCAGTAAACCCAAAAACTCCAAACTTTTTGAAAGCACAATCCAATGCTTTTTCAAAGGATAATGCTTTATCTTTTCTCCACTGTTCTTCAATATCATGGGCCAAATGATCGACTAATTCTAATTCGACATCATAAAACTCGACATAGTGTTGACGGACAAAGCTATGTAATTGCACTATTTCTTGTGGGGTTGCTGTTCTCATAAGTTCCAACTAAACGGTTGTTATTCGCTGTTTCTGCAGCCTTAAATCTGCATTGATTGTGGGGATAATGATCGCTTTTAAAATATAGATATACAAACCTGTGACTGTGATTACGACTGTCTGCATCACCAAAGCAAAAGTAGTTGTCCCTTCGACTAATAAGATTCTAAAGAAAAGAAAAAATAAAAGGTAATAGGGCCATATTTCCAAGTGAAACAACACCGCATGCAACAACCATTTTTTCTCCTTTTGCTTCTCTCTTTTGCTCCGCGCGTAAAACAACCGTATCAGTTGAAAGACTAAAAACAAAAACACTCCTCCTTCGACCACTTTCACAACAGTAACATTTCCAAATTGGGCTAAAAATCGAAGCAAAATAAAAACAACACTGAGTAAAGCCATGGAAAATACAATCTTAGGTATCGTAAAAAAACCTTTCAATAATCGAAAACTCTCCTTATAATACGCACTACTCAACCTATTAATCTTTTGCTCCACGACATCGCTAAAACCGAAGATGCCAAATTTTTTGAAAGCGCGTTCTAAAGCTACTTCAAAAAGCAAAATATGATCTTCTTGCCATTGCGCTTCAATATCAAGGGCCAAGTGATCGACCAATTCCAATTCAACATCGTAATACTCCACATAGTGTTTACGGACAAATTGATGCAATTGTTCTATTTCTGGTTGAGTGATTTTTCTTTCCATACGATGGGTATTAAATAGTGTTCCATTTAATTTGATACAATTTTTCCTTTTGGTAATCGATGCGCCAATGCACCATGTAAAACAAAGCGATCGATCCCATGAGAATATAGGTATATATATACCAATCTCCTTTGGGCATAAGCTTTAATTGAGAGAGCAAGGTCAGAACAGCAAACGTACTCTGTACAAGTCCTAATCGCTTAAATTCAATGCGCAGAAAACTACCTGTAGCGGTATGTAGAGCGGTCTTTTTTACCAAATTAAAGTTGTGTATATAAACCACAATTCCACTGAGGAATAACAAGGCAAAAAAGCTTAAACTCAACCAATTCCCTAAATCCGAATCTAGCAATCGATGAAAGAGTCCTCCGTACAACAAAGTCGTTAATACACCAAAAAGTAGGGCTTTTCCTCCTAGCCTGATCCTTTCTTTTCTCCATTGTTCCGCAACAAAACAAGGAATTCCTCTAAAAAAACCTTTTGCAGGTTTCAATAGGGCATCCCATTTCGCCATAACCAACACAAAAGCTTCTTCATAGCTCACCTCCTTACGGCGTTCCATTTCAATTGCAGTTGCAATATAATCCACCACCTCTGCTCGAAGATCAATGTAGTACAAGCGATAATGCGCTACGAGAAATTGATCGATATGTTGCAGTTGATGTTCAGTCAATTTATACATAATCTATTGTTTTAGTAGTTTGCTTTACCTGATAGAGTCTATAAGTGAAATAGGCATTATAGGCGACTAAAAGCCAACACGGAAACCAAATCGCTGCACGTCCATAGGGGGCTGCAGGCGTATTCCAAAAGAAAAACGCACCGATTAGCAAAGCCAACACAACGAGTAAATTAAACCTATTCAAATACTTGACTTGGCTTTGATAATAGATCATGGCAAAGCTAGTTTGCTGTTTAACTTGTCGCAACATCCATACTTGGATTCCCCAAGAACAAAACAACAAGCCAAGTCCAGTATAAATCAAGGTCAAACTAGGTATATCCACTAATCCAAACGAGAGCAGTAAGCATAGCGTAACGCCAAGTTGAACACTTAGATCAAGTCGAATTAAACGCTTAGCCAAAAAACGCGGTACCTTACTATAACCATTAAATCGAGAAGGCTGTAGAAGGATATGCCATTTACTTAACACAAGCTTAGAAGCCTCAAGATAAGAAGCACCTAAATTGAGTTTTTCTTCAATTTCACAAGCCACGTGATCTAAAACCTCTACGCGCACCTGATAATCCACCTCAAGCCCGTATTGATTCACCAAAAAAGCTTCAAGTTGTAGAAACTGTTCTACAGTTAATTTTTGCATCATATAAGCTTATTTGAGTTGAACTGTTTGAGTCTTGTGGTGTTGAATAACTTTACTAGCAAAAAAGACATTCAGCAACAACACATGAAGTGCAAAAACGAAAAAAGAATAGGCAGACAGTCCTAAAAACGATTCAATATTATTTCGAATCAATAGCATAGCCAAGGTCATCCCTATAATATTGACCAACATCAAGGCTCCTAAAGCATGTATATAAAACTTCATTTCGTAATTGGCCTGTTTGTAAAATCGCTTTTGGACTCCAACAGAAATCGAAAAACCAACTACTATACAAGCTAAACTAATCCAAGGATGAGGTACAAAAATAACCCAATCATAGCTACCTAGAATCCAGGCAAATAAGAAAGTAAAGGCAAAAACAGTGTAACTTATAGCATCTTTTCGATACAATTGTTTAACAATACAGGTAGGAATTCCTTTTTCTCCCAACACGGGTTTTAAATCAAAATGCCATTTTGCAAGCACCCGTTTACTGGCTGTCGCATAGTCAACCCCTTGTTCTAAATACGCTTCAATTTCACAGGCCATATGGTCAACAACCTCATCCCGAAAAGTATCGAACTTCAACTCATAACGCTGATTCAATTTGGCAGTAATCTCTGCAATTTGGTCGTGTGTCACTTTTTTCATCTTATACTAGTTGGGCCTTAGGCCATTTTTATTTTATTTTTCTTTAAAGTTTTAAAACAGTGATACAAGAAATAACACATACTCAAAAAACCGTAGAGTATAAAAAACTCGAATACACCTGTACGCGTTTGCTCTCCTCTTAAAAAGAACATTCCAATACCCAAAAGTACAATCAACATACTGATAACAAACATCATCTTAGTTTGTCGAAGATAAAACTCAACCAGGTATGCTTTGCCTTGTTTTATATAAGAATAAACAAGTAGAGCAATTAAAAAACCAAGACAGGGTAAAGAAACAAAGAGCCATTCTGTTCTCACGTTTAGATAATCGAAAAGAAGCAATAAAGGAAGACTCAAAAAGAAACCCAATAGTTTGAGCTTCCAATCCGATTGGTTAAAGCGTTCGGCCAACTGTTGTTCAATAAACTTAGGAATACCCTTGTAAATACCCCAATTATTTGTCCGTAATTTCTCATTCCAACGAGCATCTACTGCTTTATAGGCTGTATCGAAATCTTGTCCTATTGCCATTTCCGATTCAATTTCGCAAGCCAAATGATCCGCGATTTCTTGTCGAAGATCTTCAAACGAAATCCCGTAATACACCATCAATCGCTCTTCTATGCGATACAGCTGCTCTTGCGTTATTGTATCCATTACTTTGTCAATTTAACGTGTTGATTTTTACAGTTTTTCCAAAATCTATACAAAAGAATAGAACTAAAAACAAAGTAATAAATCACCAATAAATTAAGCTCAGAAGTATTAACTTCGATATTACACAGCACAGCTAGAAGAGGAGAAAATGCTAAAAACATTCCACCTTTAAGTAAGCTAATGCCCGCTTTTTTCTTCACAAAATCATAGCGATACTCTTGAAATCCCTTAGACTCATAGTAGATAATACCAACGCCAATCGCCTGTAGTACAAACAAAGAAATTAGGAAAATTAGGTTATTAAAATCCCAATACAAAATAGCTCCGAACAGGGGAATAGCAAAAAGAACAGCGATGAACATCGACATTATTTCCACTTTTTTATACTCTATTCTTAGCTGATTTAAAAGATAATGCGGAATGCCCTTATACCATCCTTTTTTATCCGAAATCAGTCGTACATTCCACTTTCTGAACACTAAGATTGTCGCTTCATCATAGCTTTCACCTTTACTCATCAAGTCTTCGATTTCACAAGCAATATGATCCAAGAGTTCGTCGCGAAGTTCCTCATATTTTATATCGTACTTGCTCAATAATCGCTCTTGAATAGGTTGCAGTTGTTCTTTGGTTAATTTCATCATGCGTGTTTTCCATTCGTACTTTAAGTTAGACCTCCCTTTACGTCAACTTCAAATTGACGATATGCTGCATATTTCGGATAAAGTTTTCTAATTCTTCTAGCTTATTATCCGTTTCCTTCACACCACTCTCGGTCAATTTGTAGTATTTTCTCACTCTTCCATCTACGCGTTCCATATCGACATCTAAAAAACCTTCTGCTTCCAATTTATGTAAAGCGGGATAGAGTGCGCCCTCTGTTAAACTCATTTCACCAGCCGTTATTTCCTTTACTTTTTGCGTAATTTCATACCCATACATACGACCATTTTCAGCCAATAGCTTCATAATAATCGTATTCAAACTTCCTTTGTATAATTGTTGTTGCTTTGCCATATATAAGATTCTTAGGTATACAAATATAGTATTTTTTTAATACATCTGAATGTTAGGTATTAATTTTTTTCATTAATCTGAGTTCTAAAACTTCCTTTTACTCAATGGGTTTTGTATTTTTGCGGACTTAAACAGAACTAAACAATGTCAAGATTCAACAATTTAACGGTAAAAGAGATTCGAAGAGAAACTCCACATGCGGTATCTATTGTATTAGAAGTTCCGGCTTCGTTACAACAAGAGTATACCTTTGTTGCTGGGCAATATCTCAACATTAGCTATACGTACAACGGCAAAGAAATTAGACGAGCGTATTCGATCTGTTCAACGCCACAAAGTGGTGAAATCCGCATTGTGGTAAAGCAAGCAGAACAGGGTGTATTCTCGACGTATGCCAATGAAGTGTTGAAAGTTGGGGATCAATTAGCAGTAGAAGCTCCTGAAGGGCGCTTTACATTTATACCACAGGCAAACGCATCCAATAACTATGCTGCCTTTGCTGCTGGTAGTGGTATTACGCCTGTAATGTCGATCTTACAAAGTGTATTGAGCGAAGAACCCAACAGTACATTTGTTCTTGTTTACGGAAATAAAACAGCGGAAGAAACTATCTTTCATACGCAATTACACCAATTACAAGAGCAATATCCCACGCGTCTATACGTACATTTCGTATTTTCTCAGATGAGAGAAAACGATTCTCTTTTTGGACGTATTGACAAAGCGGCAATTAATTTTGTGGTGAACAACAAGCACCAAGACAAAAGCTTCTCTACCTACTTTTTATGTGGCCCTGAAGCCATGATCGATGTCGTAAGTGAAACACTTCAATCTAAAGGTGTAGAGAAAGACCATATTCTCTTCGAAATTTTCACCCCTAATACGGATGGAAATAACCCTGTTGAAGTGCAAGGAGGAAATACAAAAGTAACCGTGATTGTCGACGATGAAGAGTCTACTTTTGATATGCCCAAAAGCCAAGCGTTGTTAACGGGTGTTTTAGAAGCAGGTATAGATGCTCCATACTCTTGTCAAGGTGGTATTTGTAGTTCTTGTATGTGTAGAATTACCAAAGGTTCTGCAACGATGAAACGCAATAGTATTCTAACAGACGACGAAGTTGAAGAGGGATTAATTTTATCGTGTCAAGCGATTGTTACCTCAGATGAGATTCACATCAATTACGATGATATATAAAGAACAAAAAAGGCTGCAGTAGCAGCCTTTTTTATTTTTTCTTAAAATATAAATATACTTTCTCTATAGAGCCAGGACGTGTATAATGAGACATACGATCTTCAATACGCAAGTAATCACCTTGAAAACCAATTTCTAAATTGCCTTTAAACGCCCAATTTTCATCGCTATCGTAATACTGACGTACGCCTTCTTTATCGTAATAAAAATTTCCATTAAAGTACATATTTGTCCTAAATACACCCTTCTCAACCAACTCATTTTTAACTAAGATAATACTGCCAAATCCTTCTGAACAACGTTTATTCGACCTAATATATTCTAAGCCAGAGAAATTGTCTTTTTCATCAAATGAAGGCACTAAAATATCATCTTTAATACATGAAGTCGCATCCGGTGGGAGCACGCTAGTTTTATATCCCTCAATTTTAATACCAGCATAAAAATAAGTTGATCTTCCTAATTGTGAAAAATCAGTTAGTGGTGTATATTTAGCAGAAAAAATAGGATCATAGGAACTCTCATCATCTGAAGAACAAGAGGATAAGAAAGTTACACTCACCAAGATATAGATCCAAGAACTCTTAAATAAATTCATAATAACATTTTTGTATTTAACTTAAATTTAAACAAAAAAAGCGTAGAAACAAATTTCTACACTTTTTTTACAATTAATCACAACACTAAACGTACTAGTTTATCTTTGATCTGTTCAAATCTAAAGGATTGATATACAGCATTAAATTCTTTTTTTATTTCTTCATTCATCAGATTCCCAATACTTCCTTGATGGGTGTGATGCACGTTTTTATCTGGTTGATAAGTTCCCTCTTCGATGGCTAAGCCAATTTGTTTATAAGCCTCTCTAAAGGGCATTCCTTCTAAAACTAAAGTGTTTACTACCTCAACACTAAACAAATAATCGTATTTTGGATCGTTTAAAATAGTTGTATGGACCTCGATGTTATTCAACATCAATTGCGTCATTGTTAAACACTCTTTTAACGACGTAAAAGCGGGAAATAAATTTTCTTTAAGCAATTGCAAATCTCTGTGATAACCCGCAGGTAGATTGGTTGTCATTAAGGCAATTTCATTGGGCAATGCTTGTATTTTATTGCAACGCGAACGAATAAGCTCTAACACATCTGGATTTTTTTTGTGTGGCATAATACTCGATCCTGTGGTTAAATGATCGGGAAAGCTAATAAAGTTGTAATTCTGACTCATATACAGGCAACAATCCATCGCCCATTTTCCTAAAGTAGCGGCAATCGAACTAATTCCTTGAGCCAATAAACGCTCGCTCTTCCCTCTTCCCATTTGTGCATAAACCACGTTGTAGTTCATGCATTGAAACCCCAGAAGATCCGTTGTTAGTTGACGATCTAAAGGGAAAGAAGAACCATATCCCGCTGCTGAGCCTAGAGGATTTTTATTCACGACTTTCCAAGCAGCTAACATCATTTCTAAATCGTCAACCAGGCTCTCCGCATAGGCACCAAACCAAAGTCCAAAGGATGATGGCATAGCTACTTGCAAATGGGTATACCCAGGCATTAAAATAGCACGGTGTTGATTGCTCAACTGCTGAAACGTTTCAAAAACAGTTTGTACTTGTTGAACAACTTCTTCTATTTCATGTCTAAAATACAGTTTCAAATCAACTAAAACCTGGTCATTTCTCGAACGTCCTGCGTGAATTTTTTTTCCTGCTTCACCAATTCTTCTCGTTAATAACAGCTCTATTTGCGAGTGAATGTCTTCTACTTCTGCTTCGATTTGAAATTCTCCGTTCATGATTTCGCGGTAAATTGTCTTTAATTCTTTTTGAATTATCGCTAATTCATCCGATGTCAACAGACCTATCTGCTGTAACATTTGGGTGTGAGCTAAGGACCCTAGCACATCAAAAGGCGCTAAGTTCATATCCATTGCTCTATCTTGACCAACAGTAAAAGCATCAACGGCTTGATTCACTGTCGTATTTTTTTGCCATAATTTCATTTTACTTCACGATTTGATTCAACATTTCAATATAAAGGGCAATTCCGTCTTCAATTTCATGCAGATAGATAAATTCATCCGCCGTATGAGATCGCGCAGAATCGCCAGGTCCACATTTCAACGAAGGAATATCTAATAAGGCTTGATCACTTGTAGTGGGCGATCCATACGTCGTTCGCCCTAGTTGCAACCCTGCTTGAACAATCGGATGTTCTTTGGAAATAGAAGAAGGTTTTAAGCGAGTAGAACGCGCTTTTACTTCACACCCTACTTCTTTCTTGATGATATCCAACACTTCTTCATTGGTATAGGCATCTGTAACGCGAATATCGACCACAAAATCACACGTTGAGGGCACAACATTGTGCTGTGTTCCTGCCTGAATCATCGTCACACTCATTTTGATCGGACCAAATTCATCTGATACTTTTGGAAACTGATAGGTTGTAAACCACTCGATATCGCGTATTGCTTTTAAAATAGCGTTATCTCCTTCATTTCGAGCCGCATGTCCTGAACGACCATGGGCGGTACAATCGAGTACCATCAATCCTCGTTCAGCCACCGCAAGATGCATCTGTGTTGGTTCGCCTACTATGGCAAAATCCAACGCTCCTAATTTGGGGATCACATATTCTAAACCATCTGTTCCTGATATTTCTTCTTCTGCAGTAGCTGCAATACACAAATTGTACTTCAAGTCTTTCTCTTTGTAGAAGTACAAAAAAGTAGCCAAAAGAGAAACTAAACAGCCTCCAGCATCATTACTGCCCAACCCGAACAACTTTCCATCCTCAATTTCAGGAGCAAAAGGATTTCGTATATAATCCTTATTCGGGCGAACCGTATCATGGTGTGAATTCAACAAAATAGTAGGTTTATTAGGATCATAATACTGATTGAAAGCCCACACATTATTTAATTCACGCTTCATAACCACGTCGTTTTGCTGTAGAAAATTGGCGATTAGTTCTGCTGTACCCTCTTCTTCCTTGCTAAATGAAGGAGTTGCGATTAGTTCTTGTAATAGTTGTATTGCGGCTGTAGTTATTTCTGTTTTCATCTCTTTATATTGGGGGTTAATGACTAATACGAGTACCAGCCTTTTCATCTAATAGGTCACTTGCTTGTTTAATGTAGACTTGTGCTACTTTTTGTTCAACCGCAGCTAACGCATTGACAATTTTGGGTACCATCCCCGCTGCAATGATTCCCTCCTCCATTAACTGTTTAAAGTTAGTTGCATTAAGGTGGGTAATTACAGCGTTTTCATCTTGTACATCGCGCAATACTCCTTTACGTTCAAAGCAAAAAACAAGATCTACTTGATAGTGCGTTGCCAAGGCAATAGCGAGGTTTGAAGCGATCGTATCGGCATTAGTATTCAACAGCTGTCCTTCTTTATCCGCTGTTATAGCAGAAAATACAGGACAGAGTCCGAGGTGAATCAGCTGTTGTAAACGCGTTACATTGACATCCTCTGCTGTACAATCTCCGACAAATCCGTAATCTACCGTTGTCACTAGACGCTTATTACTAGTAATCAGTTGCCCATCAGCACCAGAAACACCAAATGCATCACACGATCGCTTTTGCAATTGTGCAACAATTTGCTTGTTGATTAATCCTGCATAGACCATAACCGCAAGGGGTAACATGGCTTGCGTAGTAATTCTTCGTCCCTCAACCATTTCAGTAGACACACCTAACTGATCGGCTACTTTTGTAGCTAATTTACCACCCCCATGTACCAAAATTTTCGGCGTCTTCACTTGTGAAAAAGCATCGAGAAAATCGCTTAATGCCTTTGTATCATCGACAATATTTCCGCCTATTTTTATTACGGTTAGTTTTTGCATTTTTATTTATTTTTCAATATTTCTTGTAGTACTGCTTGAGCGGCCCATACGCGATTTCCAGCTTCTTCTATAACAATAGCTTGATTACTATCTAACACTTCAGAAGCAATGACCAAATCGCGTCTTACTGGCAAACAGTGCATCACTTTGGCTTGATTGCTCCCCTTTAAATGGTCTAGAGTTAACATCCAAGATGAATCTGTACATGTAATTTGTCCATACTGCTCATAACTTGACCAGTTCTTTACGTACACAAAGTCAGCATCCGCTAAGGCCTCCTCTTGATTTGTAGTTATCGTAGCACCTGTGGTGAATTCCTCAGCAAGCGCATAGCCTTCAGGATGCGTAATAACAAAATCAATCCATCCTTGTTTTTCTGCTTCAATCATCCATTCTGCAAATGAATTAGGCACCGCTTGCGGTAAGGCTTTTACGTGAGGAGCCCACGTCAATACGACTTTGGGTTTCTTTCCTTGTGGTATATATTGTTTTTTACTTTGCTCATAGATAAAATTTCCTTTTTCAACGATCGTCATCAAATCGGTCAAGCTTTGTAAGGGATGTCTAGTTGCGCTCTCTAAGCTCACAAGGGGTTTTCCGCAATACTGAGCAAACTTGTGAAACAGCTCTTCACTGTAATCCTCCTGCGCATCTTTTAAACCCGGAAAAGAACGCAAACCCAAAATATCACAATACGCTCCCATTACAGCAGCGGCTTCTTTGATATGTTCTGCTGTATCTCCATCCATTACTACGCCATCTTTCGTTTCTAGTGCCCAACCATCCGATGTCATATTCATAATCATCACCTCCATACCCAAATTTAAAGCTGCTTTTTGTGTGCTCATACGCGTACGCAAACTCGGATTCAAAAACACTAAGCCCAACACTTTGTGTTTTCCTAGTTGTTCTTCTTGAAAGGGATCTGCCTTACACGCTAAAGCTGTATGTACTGCTTCAGCTAAGGAAGGAATATCGTGTACTGAAAAAAACTGTTTCATCTGTTCTTGTATTAGTATTGTTTTAATCTTTGGTTCAATTTATCTAAAAATAGATCAACCTCTTGTTGTTTGATATTCAACGCCGGAAGTAAACGAATAACATTAGGACTAGCATTACCTGTAAAAATAAAATCCTTAAACAACAGGTCATTGCGCACTTCTTTTAACTCCATGGGCAAATCAATTCCGATCATTAGTCCTTTTCCTCTTACCTCTTGAATTTTGTTGCATTGTTTTAATTCTTCCATCAAATAGGCTCCGACTTTTTTTGCTTGCTCCAACAGTTGCTCTTGTTGAATCACTTCTAATACAGCAACGGCTGCTGCACAGGCTAAGTGATTGCCTCCAAATGTTGTTCCCAGTTGTCCGTGCCAAGGTTTAAATTGTGGAGCTAAAGCAACAGCTCCAATAGGAAAACCATTTCCCATTCCCTTTGCCATGGTGTAAATGTCCGCTTGAACTCCACTGTCATTTACTGCATAAAAAGAGCCTGTTCTCCCGTATCCACACTGAATTTCATCGGCAATAAAAACCGCCCCATACTGTAGTGTAAGCGATCTTATTTTTTGCAGAAAAGATGGCGTTGCTACTCGAATTCCACCAACTCCTTGAATTCCTTCAATAATTACGGCTGTTACTTCCTCTCCATACGTTTGAAAGGCTTGTTCTAACGCATCTTCGTCATTAAACGGCAAGAAAACAACGTCATCTGTTTGATTGACTGCTGCTACAATTTTAGGATTATCTGTCGCAGCAACCGCTAACGAAGTTCTTCCGTGAAAAGCTTGAGAAAAGGCAATTACCCTTTTTCTTCCGTTGTGAAAAGAAGCTAGTTTGAGTGCATTTTCATTCGCCTCCGCTCCTGAATTACACAAAAACAACTGATAGTCTTGTATTCCGGCAACTTTACCTAACAAAGTAGCTACTTGTTGTTGCAAAGGAATCTCAATAGAATTGGAATAAAATCCGATTTGATCTAATTGTTTTTTTACACTACTAACATAATGAGGATGAGTATGTCCGATAGAAATAACGGCATGTCCTCCATATAGATCTAAATACGCTTGTCCGTTTTTATCAAAAACATAACTCCCCTGTCCTTTACCTATTTCAATTGGGTTTAAAGGATATACATCATATAATTTCATCATAATTTTATCGAATTTAGAAAGCAGAAGCCTTCAAGGTTACTCCCATTTTTTCATCAAATCCAAAAAGGAGATTCATATTTTGAACTGCTTGACCAGCAGCCCCTTTCAATAGGTTATCAATGGCACAAGTAATCAATACATCCTCTTGATTTTTTGCAATCGAAATCAAACATTTATTGGTGTTAACCACTTGTTTGAGGTGAATATCTGTTGTGCTAACATGCGTAAAGGGATGTTCCTCGTAATACTGTTTGTACAACATTTGTAGTTCTTCCAGGCTTTTCGTTGATTCTAGTACGATACTTGCAAAAATTCCCCTAGCAAAATCCCCTCTTTCGGGAATAAACTTAATTTTCGGAGTATTTATCGGTTGCAATTGCGCCAAGCTTTCTCCAATTTCCCCTAAATGTTGGTGATTAAATGCTTTATAAACCGATAGATTATTGGTACGCCAACTAAAATGAGAAGTCGAAGCTAAACTTTGTCCCGCACCAGTTGATCCTGTGACTGCTTGAACATAAATAGAATTGGTCAAGAGCTGTTGAGCTGCTAAAGGCAACAAAGCCAATTGAATAGCAGTTGCAAAACAACCGGGATTTGCGATAAACTGCGCTGTTTTAATTTTTTCTTTATTCAATTCAGGCAAGCCGTAAACAAAAGAATTCCCCGCTAGTTTTAATCGAAAATCCTGACTCAAATCAATAATTTTTACTGTCGACCCAAAGGAGTTCTCTTGTAAAAAAACACGACTATCTCCGTGTCCTAAACACAGAAAAACAACGTCAATAGTAGTATCCAATGTAGTAGTAAACAACAGCTCAGTATCACCAAACAAATCACTGTGTACGCTATACACAGGTTGATTTGCATGGCTGTTTGAATGCACGAATACAAGCTCCACTTGCGGGTGCCACAACAGCAATCGAAGAAGTTCTCCCCCTGTATATCCAGCCCCCCCCACTATACCTACTTTTATTTTACTACGACTCATCTTTTTGTGTATTTACTTTGTGCCAAATCATCACTTGATTGCCAAATATTTTCGAAAATCCCTTA
This sequence comes from Myroides sp. C6-3, assembly GCF_050522425.1. Lineage (NCBI taxonomy): Bacteria > Pseudomonadati > Bacteroidota > Flavobacteriia > Flavobacteriales > Flavobacteriaceae > Myroides > Myroides sp. C6-3. Next base: position 54,103 of record NZ_JBMVQP010000013.1, read on the forward strand.
ACATCTTCCCCTGTCCACATGTTGTTCATCTCTCCATAACTACCAAAATCGTTCGACATCAGATCGTTTTCAGATTCAATTCCTTGAATAGTAAAACGGTGGGGGTGGAGCGTTATCCCTACTTTTCCATTTACTGTTTTTTGCGTATTAGTCAAAAAGGCTTCGATATCGCGCATAATGGGATCGTGAAATTGCCCTTCGTGTAAATAATTGCCATAAAAAGCACTCAATTGTTCTTTCCAACTCAATTGCCATTTGGTGAGGGTGTGTTTTTCTAAGGTGTGATGTGCCTTGACTAAAATTAGGGGAGCCGCGGCTTCAAACCCCACTCTTCCTTTGATACCAATAATCGTATCTCCGACGTGGATATCTCTCCCTATACCAAAGGGTTGTGCTTTTTCTTGTAGTTGTTGGATGACTTCAGTAGGGTTCATGTGAACGCCATTTAATGCTACAGGTTCTCCGTGCTCAAACACAATTTCAACAACCTCTTCGGCTGTCTTGGTCACTGGAGTTGGCCAAGCATCTTCTGGTAAATATAGATTAGAAGTTAAGGTTTCTTTTCCTCCCACTGAAGTTCCCCACAATCCTTTATTAATCGAATATTTTGCTTTTTCTGCGTTTATTTTTACTCCGTTTTTTTCTAAATAAGAGATTTCTTCCTCTCTGCTTAATTTCAAGTCTCGAATAGGGGTAATAATCTCAATTTCAGGAAGTAAAATATTAAAAATCATATCAAAACGCACTTGGTCATTTCCTGCTCCAGTACTTCCGTGAGCAACAGCTGTAGCTTGAATTTGTTTGGCATAATTGGCAATAGCTGTAGCTTGACAAACGCGTTCAGCACTTACTGACAAAGGGTAGGTTGCATTTTTCAATACGTTGCCAAAAATCAAGTATTTCACACAATCGTTATAGTATGCTTCTGTTTCATCAATTGTCGTATGAGAAGTTACACCTAAATTGTACGCTTTGAGTTCAATTTCTTTTAACTCTTCTGGAGAAAATCCCCCTGTGTTCACAACAACAGAGTGCACTTCATATCCCAACTCTTCTTTTAAATAGATGACGCAAAAGCTTGTATCTAATCCGCCACTAAAGGCTAAAACTATTTTTTTGTTCATTTTGTTTCTTGTTAAATTTAAAATAGATGCGTTTTCTTTACCGTTTGTTTTAGCTTCATTTGCAGTCTCTTGAGCAAAGAATATTTTTTCTGCATTTCTTTTAAGCGTTCTTTGGCTTTGGTTTTTTGATCGATTTTTGATCTTAATTCTCTTTCTTTTTCTATCGGATCCCACAACATAGAAGTGCAGAGGCAGTTTTTTCGCTCCTTGCTTTGTAGGATGGAAAAATTGACACAACTTTCACATCCTTTCCAAAAAGATTCATCCTGCGTCAGTTCGGAGTAGGGAACCGGTTCATACCCCAAATCTGAATTGATTTTCATCACGGCTAAACCTGTGGTGAGTCCAAATATTTTCGCTTGGGGATATTGGGTTCGAGACAATTCGAAGATTCTCTTTTTAATGGTCTTAGCCAAGCCTTCCTTTCTGAATACGGGATTGACAATCAGTCCTGAATTGGCAACATACTCCCCGTGGCTCCAGGTTTCGATATAACAGAATCCCGCCCAAGTTCCGTCGCGATGCAAAGCGATAACGGCTTTACCTTCCAGCATTTTGTTTGCCACATATTCGGGTTTTCTCCTTGCAATTCCCGTACCACGAGCTTGAGCAGAAAGTGCCATTTCATCGCAAATTTGTGCGGCATAACCAACGTGTGTTTCATTCGCTGGCATCACCATAAACTGATTTGAATTCATCTCAAAAACAGATAGTTAGAATTCAACAGAGTGTATGGTTCAATCGGCTTAAACGCACGAATTTCCCCTTTCAATCTCGTTGAAATACATTAAAAAATGGATAGATTTATTGGATTGGGAAACAAAAGTTCCCAAGAAAAAGAATGCTTAACGAATTAAGCCCGCGACCGCGAAGACCGCGATGTAGATAACAAGAAAACAGCAGCAGTAGCTGAGGCCATGCTGTTCGTTTTAAAAGTAATATGTTGTACTGTTTTCTTCATTTCTTGTATATACCCTACTGGGTTGGTACAAAGTTTTCTAATAAAAATTTTAATATGCAAGTATTTTTATAAAAAATAACACTAATTAACCAATTAGCTAAAAAACAATAACTTATACCATCTGAACAATCGTATTAATACCCTTTTTTTCTAATTAGAATCACTTAACGCAAAAATTAGGCCAAAAAAAAGAGGCTACTTCAGTTAGTAACCTCTTTCTCTTCATTTGTTTTTTGTTTCACTTATTTTGCAACAGTGATTGTTTTATAGGTGTAACTATACGTTGACCCTACAATTGTTCTATCGTTTTTAAAATAAGCCTTTGCCTTTGTTGGATATCCTTCTGCATTATATTCAAATTCTCTTAGCCAAACTGCTCCGCGATCATCTGTATACGAAGTTATATTATTCGCTCCAATCTTCAACACAGTCAATCCGTAAGTATATTCAAAATCATCATACGATAAATTCATAGACATATGCGTATAAGGATTCTTCTTATCGTCATAAGAAAACACATGGAATCCATTATCTGCTTCTGCTGCGCGAGCGATATTTCCACGATTATCATACTCATAAGTATAATTTAGTACATGTCCACTATCATCAAGTATTTTTAAAGTAGTTACTTGATTCTTTGCATTATACTGAAAAAATTTCGTTTCACCATCAACCGATTCAACAGTTTTTATTAATTGTCCCTCACCATTGTACTCCATTTTTTCATCATACCACGCCTCTCCATCTTGTGTATCTACTGTATAAAGTCTTGTGATTTGATCCTTGTCATTATAGGTTACTGTTGCTCTTGTTGTATAATGCGACTCTTCAGGAAAGGGAATTTCATCTAACTGATCAACATCTATCGCGTCAACTCTACCTTTTTCATCATAATTGAACACATAGTTCGTTATGCTAAATAACTCAGAACCGATCACTTCACCTTCCTCATTGTATTTGGAATCATATATTTTCTCTTCTACTTTATCCAGTACCCATAAAGTTATTGTATCTCCTGGATTTTCTCCTCCTGGATTTTCTCCTCCTGAGTTTTCCTCTTTTACTGTATTATCGTCTGATGTACAACTAAAAGCTAGGCATGCAATAAAGCAAATTCCAACCGTTCTAAAAATCTTTCTCATAGTATTTTAAATTAATTTTTTGCAAAATTAGCTCTTTTTTACACTTTACTATCACCCCTTTTTCCTTTTTATATAATAAAGAATAGAAATACATTCTTTATTAGTATAAAACACAATCAATAGAAATTAGGTTTAAAAACAGAATAAAAACTACTAATTCATTATAAAAAAAAGAATCAACTAGAGCGAAAATAAGGCTTTTTTCAAAATATTATTTCACTGGTTGAAGAAAAAAAAGGAGATGGTCTGACGAACATCTCCTTTTCCTTTATAGATTCAAAAAGTTATAATTTAATAGCTCAATAAACTTTTTACGTCATACGCTTTTAACTTATCTCGTCCATGCAAGAAAGACAATTCCATCAAAAAGTTTACTTGTACGATTTCACCTCCTAAGCGTTCAACCAATTTACAAACGGCTTCTGCTGTTCCTCCTGTTGCTAGTACATCGTCGTGAATCAATACTTTTTCTCCGGGTTTGATCGCGTCTGCATGGATTTCCAATACATCTGTACCATATTCGAGTTGGTATTCTTGAGAAAGGGTTGTAAAAGGCAATTTACCTGGTTTTCGAACAGGCACAAACCCTGCTCCTAATTCTTTTGCTAACAAGGTAGCAAAGAAGAATCCGCGGCTCTCCATTCCTACTACGCGATCTATTTTTTTATTGCCAACCAACGCCAATAATTGCTGACTGGCAACTTCCATCGCTGCAGCATCATTTAAAAGGGGAGTAATATCCTTAAAACCAACACCTTCTTTTGGAAAGTCTTGAATATCTCTGATATAATCTTCTATCTTCATAATATCCTCTATTCGATCGTTATCCGATTCTATTTCTTATTTTTTTTGTGCTACTTCAATCACTTTAGTACATACTGCGTTAGGTGTAATTGTACGCATAACATCTTCATATCCTTCTACCTTTTTATTTCCGTAAACGGATGTTGGCAACAGGGGATATTCTGTACGATCTGCGGTTAGAGCATACTCCATGGGTTGATTAAAAGGAGTAAAGCCAGCAAAAGGATGCGTTGCACCCCACAAAGTTACGACTTTTACCCCTAACATGGCAGCAATGTGTGCGTTTCCAGAATCCATGGATAACATTACATCCAAATGCTGAATTAAATTCATCTCCACGTCTAATTTTACTTTACCTGCCATGACGATAACATTGTCATTGTCGCGTTTCAACTGATTTAATAACGCAATTTCTTTTTCACCTCCTCCAAATAGGAAGATTAAATTATGCTCTTGTTCCGCTAGTTCATCAACTACTTTTTGCATGAGATCAAGGGGATACACTTTGCTATCATACTGTGCAAAAGGCGCGATACCTATCCACGTTTTATCTTGTTCTTTTTTATACACCTCTAATTCTGGCGATAAGGGTGGAATTGCTGGAAATACAGGGGCAGACAAATCGACGATAAATCCGAGTTTTTTCAACGTTTGCACGTGATTCTCCACCATCGTTTGCACCGGTTGAAACACCTTGTTTTCCGCGCGAGTTAGTTCTTTTTTAGCGGCTCTTCCTTTATCTAGTGCTGCGGTAGCTACACCCGAAAGCGCAAACAAACTACGCACAATTTGCGCGCGTAACACATTGTGAAAATCAGCAAAATAATCGGGTTTTAATCGCTTAATGTCTTTGTACAAGCGAATTAATCCCAAAAATCCTTTATGCTTTTTTTTGACATCTACAGCGTAAAAATCGACGCGGTTTATTCCCTTAAAAAAGGGTTTAAAAAAAGGACGTGAAACTACTGTTACACGAAGGTTGGGATGTTGCTCAACTAATGCGCGAATAACAGGCACAGTCATGGCTACATCACCCATAGCGGATAGTCTAAAAATGACAATATGTTGTAAACCTTTCACTAAAAATCTATTTATCTGGAACAAGAAAAGCGTGATTATCCACGCTTTACCAAACAAAAGTAATTTTTTTTACTGATAGAAAAAAAGATATTTTCTCTAGTTCTTTTTCCATGGTGCAATCAAATTATCAATTGCTCTCCTTTCTTTGCATAAAAAAAGCGTGTATGCTACACGCCTTTTTCTTATTTTTTATTTTGATACAACACCGGGTTTAATTCCTCGTCGTTGTACATCTTCATTTGCTTATACACTTTCATGTATTTATCTCCTTGTGCAATATCATTCAATAAATCGTCAATTGCCGTGGATAAATCTTGTTTTTGTTCTAACAAAACATCTAATTTTTCTTGACATTTTGCTCTGTGTTCAGGTGTTGCTTCCACTCTTGTTGCTTCTTCGCGCATGTGGTAAATTTTCAACGCCAAGATAGAGTAGCGATCGATGGCCCAAGCCGGACTTTCAGAGTTAATTTTAGCGTCTGCTTTTACTTGAACCTCTTTGTACTTATTCAAGAAATAACTATCGATGTACTCAACCATATCTGTTCTTTCTTGGTTTGAAGCATCAATTCTTCTCTTTAAAGCCAAAGCTGCTACGGGATCAATTTGCGGATCGCGAATAATATCTTCAAAATGCCATTGAACGGTATCAATCCAATTTTTTAGATACAATAAATGTTTGATATCATCTTTTGGATAAGGATTGCTAATTGGCTGATCTACATTATCATATTTATGATAGTCACGAATACTCTCTTCGAATATTGGAAAGGCTAATGCTGAAAACATATGAATAATTTTATTTACAAATATAGTTTTAATACTTTTATGGTACTAATTATACCGTTATGAAAATTCACTATATTTCTGAGGAGAATAGCATTTTAAATCATTTCTTAGCCCAGCTTCGCGATGTAAACATTCAAAAAGACAGCATGCGTTTTAGAAAAAACATCGAGCGCATAGGAGAAATTATGGCTTATGAACTGAGTAAAAAACTACCTTTTAAAGCGCTAGATGTACAAACTCCTTTGGGAATTAAGCACACCACCTGCATTGAAGACAACGTTGTGTTGTGTTCTATTTTGCGTGCGGGACTAGCTTTACACACCGGGTTTATGAACTTTTTTGACGACGCCGAAAATGGATTCGTTTCTGCCTATCGCCGTCATGGCAAACACGGAGAAGCGAGTGAAATCCTTGTCGAATATCAAGCTGCACCTTCGTTTCAAGATAAAATTTTAATTCTCATTGATCCCATGTTAGCCACAGGACAATCGCTTGTTGCCGTTATCAATAAGTTAATGAATGAAGAAAAACCAAAAGAACTGCATCTTGCAGTTGTGATTGCTGCTCCCGAGGGAATTCAGTATTTAGAAGAAAACCTTCCTGCTGATGTACACTTATGGGTTGCGACTTTAGATGAAAAATTAGACGATCACAACTACATCGTGCCAGGTTTAGGAGATGCGGGAGACCTTGCTTATGGCCAAAAATTATAAGATAAGTAATTGTACAAGGTAGAAAAACAAGCCAATACAAAAAATGCTGTACACATTGGCTTCCTTTCTCCATCTTTGTGGGATACTTTCAATGTAATTAGCACCTAAAATCGCTAATGGAAAGAAAGTAAATAACAAAAGTCCGTTCGATTTATCAGCAGATATCACATAAATTGCAGCACCTATGAGAAAGGAAAGTATAATTTTCTTGTAGGTGTTTTGCATATTATAGGGCCTGCTTTTGATGGCTAACGTTTGAGAAACAGCATACAAAAGTGCGATAGAGACAAATACGGCTAACGCAATATTTTGAAAAATATTTTCAAAATACATGAAGTCAAAACTAACTTGAACGCGTTCTGTCCACCAACTTAAAAAGTGTTGCTCTTCAATTAACAAATAGAGACTTAACAGGATCGAAGCACCGAAAAAAGCAATAATGGGAATGATCCAATTGCGATAATCCTTTGCTCCAAAAAATGCAATCGCATAAAATAATAAGATTAAATAAAGAATACTCCAGAAGTGAAATAAACTCGCAATACAAATCCACAACGAAGCGTCTAATAGCTTTTCCTTAGACTGCTTCAGGGAGTGTAGGGACAAAATACGTCGCAGTGCTAATAGTATAAAATAGCTGGCTATAATCACACGGACATTCTCAAAAGACGTAGGAAACACAAACAGAAAACTTGTAAAAATAAGGGGAACATACCCCGTATCATCAACTAATCGATTGCGTGAAACGATAAATTGTGAGACATACATCATGAGTAACAATAGCAATAAAACACATCCTCTTTTAAGAATTTCAAAGATGGTCCACTCAATACTAGAATCTAAACCAATAAATAAACTATAACCTATCACGATTAAAAGCGTAAGCATGATATAGTTAATCGGTCTAGTTTTACTAAAAATACTTGCTAACATGTATATATTTTATATTTTTGTAGTACTATTTGTTTTTTGGGTATTTTGTATTCTATACTAAGTATAGCAGAATTCAAATAATTTTATCTAATTTAAAAATAAAGGAAAATGACTTCATTTTTTAATGGTTTAGGATTCTTGTTTGAAAAGGTTCTTTTCATTCCTATGGATTTCTTTGCAAAACTAGAACTTGAGAACTGGTGGACTGCAAACATCATTACTTGGTTTTTCATCCTAGTTACTTGCTATTACTTTGTATTTTGGTTAAAACAATTACAAATTTTTAAAGCAAATGACGAGGATACTCAAGATACAACAGCCCACTCATTTCTAAAGTAGTTCCTATCTTAAAGATCGAAACCGATATCTTTACGATAATAAATCTTATCGAAATTTAGTTTATCTATGTTTTGATAAGATTTTTTTAATGCCTCATCGTAACTATTACCGTATGAAGTAACTGCTAAAACACGACCTCCATTCGTCACAACTTCATTGTCTTTTAGTGCTGTTCCTGCATGGAAAACAATAGAATCTTCTACTTGCTCCAATCCATGAATTACTTTGCCTTTTTCGTACTCTTCCGGATATCCTCCAGAAACTAACATAACAGTTGTAGCACTGCGAGGGTCTAACTCAATTGTTTTTGTAGCTAATTCTTCGTTGGCAATCGCTTGAAACAACTCCACTAAATCCGATTTTATTCTAGGCATAACAACTTCTGTTTCAGGGTCTCCCATACGCACATTATATTCAATAACGAATGGATCTTCTCCTACTTTGATGATGCCTATAAAAATAAATCCTTTATAATCTAATTGATCTTTCTTAATTCCTTCTACAGTAGGAATTACAATGCGATCTTCTATTTTTTTCAAGAAATCATCCGTTGCAAAAGGCACTGGAGAAACAGCTCCCATCCCTCCTGTATTCAATCCTTTATCACCTTCACCGATTCGCTTGTAATCTTTAGCAGTAGGCAATAATTGATAGGATTTACCATCTGTTAACACGAAACAACTTAATTCGATTCCCGATAAGAACTCCTCAATCACTACTTTTGAACTTGCATCTCCAAATTTAGCATCCACTAGCATATTCTCTAATTCGGTTTTTGCTTCCTCAAGGTTTTCTAAAATCACCACTCCTTTTCCTGCAGCTAATCCATCTGCTTTTAAAACATAAGGCGCTTTTACAGTTTCTAAGAACTTCTTTCCTTCTTCCACGGTGTCTTTTGTAAAGCTTTGATACGCTGCTGTAGGGATGTTGTGTTTCATTAAAAACGCTTTGGCAAAGTCTTTACTTCCTTCTAATTGCGCAGCCTTTTTTGAAGGGCCAATCACAGGAATATGCTGAATACTTGGATCTTGTTTAAAGAAGTCTACAATTCCCTTTACTAACGGATCTTCTGGTCCAACGACAACCAAGTCAATTTGATTGGCTATAACTGTTTGTTTTACAGCCTCAAAATCATTGGGATTGATCGCTATATTCTTCGCAATTTGAGCAGTTCCTGCGTTACCAGGAGCAACAAAAACGGCCTTACATTGTGGGCTTTGTAACATTTTCCATGTTAATGCATGCTCACGTCCACCTGAACCTAATAATAAAATATTCATTAATTGTGTTGTTTGTTATTAAGGCTCAAAAATAATTATAAAAAAACGAATAAAGAAAAAGTTCCTAAGAATAAGAGGAACAACTTACTAAAAAGATTTAATACGCTTTTTCTTCTCCTTTAAAAACATTGTAAACGGTGAGATAAATAATCTTCAAATCCAATAAAATAGACCAATTCTCAAGGTAGAATAAATCGTATTTAAAACGATTGATAATATCTCTGTCGTTTTCAATTTCACCGCGGTATCCATGAGTCTGAGCCATTCCTGTAATTCCGGGTTTTACTAAGTGTCTCAACATAAATCGGCTCACGCGTTTGGAGTACATTTTAGTATGTACTACCATATGAGGACGCGGTCCTACAATAGACATATCGCCAAGGAACACATTGATAAACTGAGGAAATTCATCCAAACTAGACTTGCGCAAGAAAGCACCTATTCGCGTTATGCGTTGATCATTTTTCGTTGCTTGTTGTTTGTCGCTAAGTTCGTTTATGTGCATCGATCTAAACTTATAGCACCAAAATTCTTCGTCGTTCAATCCCGTTCTTTTTTGCTTAAAAAAAACAGGTCCTTTAGACTCTCTTTTGATTAAGAAGGCGACCAAAGGAATCAGCCAAGACAAGATAAAGACAATTACTAAACTAGAAAACACCAAATCGAATAATCGCTTAAGTAATATGTTATACGGTTTGTCTAAGGGAATAACCCTTCTGGGAACAACGGGTATTAGGTCGTAGTATTCTACGGCAAAATTGTTGTTCAAAATATCTTTTTGTGTAGGGATATAATGAACGGTAATCATGCTGTTATCAGCAAACTCTAAAATAGCCAAGAAGTTCTTCTCTTTCGTTAGAGAAAACTGAATAAAAAGCTCATCCACCTCGTTTTCAGACAAGTATTTTTTCAAATCTTCTAAACTGTCGTCTTCAAGATTAAAAAAGTGGTTGTTTATGCGATAGCCCAAGTCCGTTCTTTTAAGCAATACTGATTTTAAATTATGGACTTCTTTTTCGCTACCTACTAACACAATATTTCTAAAGTTTCCGCCTAAAAATTTTCGGATGTATTTCAATAAAAAGAAAATAGTAAACTTAATGGTACAGATGATTACAAAAATAGAGATGCCATAACCAACGAGTTCATTGGCTTCGGCAAATCGATCTAAAATACCGTTGTAAGAAGCGACGAGTATAAATTGAAAGATAAATTGCTTGCATACCTTTTCTGCAACACGCACCGTTTTAGTGTGTCGATATACCTCATAATATCCACTTAATCCCGCAGCGATTAACCATCCAATTGACAAAATCAAATGAAATAAAATATGGCCTTCCGTCAGGCTTGAAAACCAAACCTGAGCCAATGCATTGATAATAATTAAATCAACACATGTAGTTAAAGGACGTATTAAATAAGAATACCTACCTGCTTTTTTACTCATTAATAGATGTAGTTTGAAAAATCTTTGTGTTCTTCTTTTGCTAAATCTTCTTTTGTAAAAGATTTAAAATAGGATAAGGTGCGATTCATTCCTTCCTTTCGATCAATTTTAGGCGACCATCCTAATATCGTTTTAGCTTTAGTTATATCAGGACAACGTTGTAAGGGGTCATTTATTGGTAAGTCCTTAAAAATTATTTTTTGCTCGCTATTTGTCAACTTAATAATTTCTTTGGCAAAATCTAAGATGGTGATTTCCTCAGGATTTCCAATATTAACAGGTAAATGGTAATCCGACAGTAGCAAACGGTATATTCCTTCTACTTGATCGTCTACATAGCAAAACGATCTTGTTTGAAGACCATCGCCAAAAACTGTTAGATCTTCTCCACGCAGAGCTTGACCAATAAAGGCAGGTATTACGCGTCCATCATTGAGACGCATGCGAGGGCCATAAGTATTAAAAATACGCACAATTCTCGTGTCTAACCCGTGAAAGGTATGGTAAGCCATGGTAATCGATTCTTGAAATCGCTTAGCTTCATCATAAACCCCTCTTGGTCCTATACTATTCACATTACCATAGTACTCCTCCGTCTGCGGATGAACCAGTGGGTCTCCATATACTTCAGAAGTAGAAGCAATCAAAATTCTTGCCTTTTTTTCTCTTGCCAACCCCAATAGATTGTGCGTTCCTAGCGATCCAACCTTGAGTGTTTGAATCGGAATTTTTAAATAGTCAATAGGACTTGCTGGTGAAGCAAAATGCAAAATATAATCTAGTTCTCCTGGCACGTGAACAAATTTAGTCACATCGTGGTGATAGAACTCAAAATACGCCTCTGCAAACAAATGTTCTATGTTTTTTAAGTCTCCCGTAATTAGATTATCCATCCCTATAACGTGAAATCCCTCTGCAAGAAAACGATCACATAAATGAGAACCCAAAAAACCTGCTGCACCTGTTATTAAAATACGTTTCATCCTATTTTTTATTTCAAACAAAGTTAAGGAACTTTCTCAATTCTCAGAATTAGTTCCTTAATGATTTTACAAATCCTAAATAAATAAACTAAATTTGTCTTTAAAAATTTAGACTGCTAATGCGAATTATCCATATTGTAGAATCTTTTGGTGGAGGTGTGTATTCTTATTTTAAGGATCTAGCTGTGTTTTTTAGTCAATATCCTGATATTGAAACTTATATTATATACAGCAACAAGCGAAAAGAAATTACGCAAGACCAGATTGACCAAGATTTCTCCCCTTCCATTCGATTAATTCCTATCGAAATGGAGAGAGAACTTAGGCCTATACAAGATATCCGCTCTACTTTTGCACTAAGACGCACCCTAAAGCAACTCCAACCCGATGTGATTCACTTGCACTCTTCTAAAGCGGGTGTAATTGGTCGATGGGCGTGTTTTATGCTTCAATTTAAACACAAGGTGTACTATACGCCACATGGATATTCTTTTTTGCGACAGGATATTTCTTCTACTAAGCAAAAACTCTTTTACAGCATTGAAAAGCTAACTCAACTTTTCTTTGGTGGAACGACGATTGCTTGTGGAGATACAGAATTTAAAATTGCCAAAAAAATTGGCCCTTCACTCCTGGTCCGAAACGGAATAGATTTATCTCATCTTAATCAACATTATATTGAGAAGGAGAATAGTAGTTCGCAATTAGTTATTGGAACAATTGGTCGAATATCGTATCAAAAAAATCCAAGTCTATTCAATGCGGTTGCCTTGCAGTTTCCACAACATCAATTTATATGGATTGGCGACGGAGAGCTACGCCATCTCCTCACGGCCCCCAATATTACCATATCGGGTTGGTTTACCAATAACACAGCGGTTTTCCCTTATTTGAATCAATTAGATCTCTATATGCAAACCTCCCTTTGGGAAGGACTACCAATTGCTGTCCTTGAAGCAATGGCTTTTAGAAAACCCATTATTGCCACAGATGTCATTGGCAATAACGACATTGTCGAACCTCAACACAATGGTTTCTTGTTTACAAAAGAAACGGATTTACTTCCGCTCTTAGCCCAATTAGAACATGAGGATTATCGAAAAAAAATGGGGCAACAAGCCTATGCGATTTGTCAAAGTAAATTTGACAAAAACAAAAACTTTGGTGAACTACTAGCTATCTATCAGGCTCAGTAACCTGCTGTGTCTTTCTGTTGTTGTTTGTAAAGCAATAAAATAAGTGTAAGTACAAAACCAAACAAATACACCCCTAATTGCCTGTTAAACAGATTCTCTACAAAACAAAAATTAAAAAGAGAACACGTTAGCGCTACAGGAATGAAAAAGCGTTTCACTTTTGCAAGGAGAGATCCAAATAAGAGAAGGAGTAAACCAACTCCTATTACACCTGTTAAGACATAGTATTCAATAAATTGATTGTGCGTATTAAACAAGGCTTCTAAGAAATAATCCCGCATCGGATTACCGTGCGTATTATCTTCATAGCACTGCGCTAGCTTATCGTCTAAAGTTTGAACTCTTCCTAGTCCATACAAAGGATTAAAGGTTTCTTCGGTAGTAAAAGAAAATGCGCATTTCCAAATTAATACGCGCGGTTCTTTTTGCTCTAACCTCCAAACTAAGTTATCTAACGTTGTTAATGAATTGAGTTCAAAACGCTCCTTCAACGTAGGAGTAAAAGTAAAAAGAAGAACTATCACCGAACTAAAGCCCAACAATCCAATGACTTTTTTAATCCCACTGGTTTTCATGTAAAAAATCCCATATAAAAGAGCAACAAGGATTAAAGAAACAATCTGTATGCGATTTCCAATAAAGGCTAAATAAGCGAAGAAAAACAAACTTAAAAGGATATAGAATACCTTATGTTTGTTTTGTCTACGCGATAAAAACAAACTGATTAAAATCCCAATATTCAACATAAAGCCTACATAAGGTCTGGCAACCACTAGTAGCGTATCGATATGTCCTCCTTTATTTATGGTAAAGTAATCAGTAGTTAGGTAGTATTGCAGTAAATTAAAGCTTCCTGTTACCACTAAAAGAAGCAAACAACTCAAATAGCAATACAGAATAATTCGAATGTCTTTGATCCAAAGCAAAATAGTAGAAGAAGCGAATAAAATAGCCAAGAAACCAAAGCGTTTTTCACTTAAATCAGCAAAAAGAGCACCGTGTATCAACTGAAAGCCAATCAGCGTTAAGAGTGTTCCATAAACAAACCGATTTTCTTTCCAATTGGTATATAGTTGCGCCTTATTTTCTTTAAAAGAAAAAAGAAAAAAAAGCAATAAGGCAACTAAAGCTAAATTGATAATTTTGAAATCAAACACTAAGAAACCAACATAGGTGACTAATAAAACGTGTTTAATGATTGTAATCCCTTTTTCTTTCATAACAATGGTACTTTCTCAATCAACTTTTCCCTAAAGAAACACAGCTAAACTACTGCTTATTTGTAAGTTTATATCCTATAGAAATAATAAATCTTCTTAAAAATTTCAAATTTGAAAAAAGATAAAAAAACACATATTCAACTACATTCAACAGCTTGTTTTGATACAGGTATTTAAAATTGGATAATTCTCCTCGCTGCATTTTATAGATATCTCCTGATAGACCTGAATCTCCAAAATCTCGCTTCATTGTTATACTACAGGACAGATTTTCAAAGAGGATAACCCCATAGTCTCCTTTGCTTAATAGATCGAAAAAAAAGCGATAATCTTCGGAGTGCTTTTGAGTAATATTAAACAAGACACCTTGTAAATGTTCTCTTTTAACCATCGACGAAGAGGTCAGAAAGTAGTTTTTAAAGCACAATTTTTTAAAGTTGATCTTCGCTACATGTGCTGTGCTTATTTCAGGCTTAAACGCGCCCTTCTCTCCACCAATGACAACTGCATCAGGATAGATTGTCAATACCTCAACTTGTTTGCTCAGCTTTTTTTTATGCCAAACATCATCAGAATCAAGAAAGGCAATCCATTCCCCTTTTGCGAGGGTTAATCCAACATTTCTTGCGACAGAAGGCCCTTGATTTTTTTGTGTTACAACGGTTATAGATACAGGCTTATTAGCATATTGCTCCTTGATCGCATACAGCATTTCTAAGGTTTGATCTTTAGACCCATCATCGATTAAAAGAACCTCAAAAGGAAGATAACTTTGACTAAAAACACTAGCTATGCATACATCAATAGTAGCACTGCAATTATAACAAGGAATTACTACTGAAATTTTCACCTCTTTCATCTTTTATTTTGGTATTCATCAATATTAATAAAAACGCATAGCTAATCCAGAAACCATATAGCATGTAATCGTCATTTTGTCCCCAATTTACGATTAACCCAACGAGAGTAATCAGCAATGTTTGAGCAAAAATACGCTTTGTACCTGAAGTTCTAGCAATTAAAACGACTGTTTCCTTGAGACTTGTTAATTGGAACCATACAAACAACAAAAAGCCAATTATTCCTGTTTCTGCCAATAATTTTGTGTAAACATTAAAGGCAGGTGGATACATGCGATCCTCTTCATTTAAATACATCTCACTAAACTCATAATTGTCTTTAACGGCCCACGTGGGGTAATATTTCATTTTGCTATACGTTTCTTGTCCTAAGCCAACACCATACAACGGAGAATCGCTAAAAACATGTAAAGAAGCTATCTGCATTCCTATTCTGCTTTTATTTGATATGCTGTTTCCCACCAATTGTTCTATACTTGTTTGTTGCATACGGTCAAGGAGACTACTTCCCTTTAGTGCAAACAGTAAAAGGAGTACGAGACCAAGACTTTTCAAAGCAAAAAACGCATTGTTGATTACAAAATATTGAACGGGCTTATATAGCAATAGGATAACTAAAAGCTGAGGTAGAATAGAAACCAAAGCTGATCGTGCACCACTGAAATACACTAAGAACAATACGAGAGCAAAAGGTATAAAACGCCATTTACTCTGATTCGTCAAGATATAGCTAAACATCCAACCTTGAATAAAAATAAGATATGTTCCCAACGCCGGAACCTCAAAAGAGACAGAATTCAACCGCGTTGTATTGTAAAATAAATGTCCATGAACAAAAGGCAGATAATCAAGTGCCCAAAAAAGAGATTCTAAACGATAGACTTCAAATCTCAAAATCAGTAGCTGCACTATCGCATAACCAAATACAAAGAGAAAGGACCAAAAAATAATTTTCCGCGTCATGAGAAAAATATTTTCTACTCTCATCCCTTTAAAGGCATTGTGAACCAATAACACTATGCCCACCCCAGCAAAAAGCAACATAAAGAAATTAACACCAAACATGTAAACTCCTGATTTTTGCTTGTAGAAATGTTGTACTATATCACTTAGATTGAGCAAGAAGGTTAAAACCGAAAAAGCCAAAAACAAAAAGAATATTTTGTACGATTTTGAAAAAATAGGTACCACTATTTTCTTTCTCAACAACAAAAAAGCAACCAATAAAAGTCCTATCGCTGGCAACCAAAAATAAGCGCTTCCTTCTTTCTTAAAAATGCTCAATATCTTATAGCCCTCCAAACTATTGAAAGGTAAGAAGAACAACCCTAAGGAGAATAGTGCTAAATACAGTTTACGAAAATCCATTGTCTGATTAATTTATTTTTCTCATTATCTCAATGAGTTTAGTTTGGTGCGCGATTGACAGCAACTGCACGAGTCCTTTGATCAACAACACTTGATTTTTTTGGATACACCAAGCGATTATTTTTTCAAATTTAGAGCGGTGCTGTACGTAATACTCATTCAAGTGCTGTGCAGCATACAAAACTGTCGGTTCGCACATAACACGATCTATAAACGCATTTTTTCCTGCTCTTTTCATTTTAGCTTTGGATAACCTAAAAAGTAAAAAACAAATGCTATACATGAATCTTGATGATTTAAAGGTACGTATTTGTGCTTCACTAAAATCTAAGCCATTCACTTTTTTATAGTCATAATTAAACTTTTGAACGAGTTGTTCCAAAGCATTGCTCCCCATAAAATCTCTAGTCACACTCGTTTCATTATCTAGATAGTAGTAACCTGAATACGCAATTTGGACTACGGCACTCATTGTAGTATAGACCTTGAGATTGAACATCCCATCCTCCTCTAGCGTTAAATTCTCATCGAATAAGATAGCCTTATCGATTAAAAAACTGCGTTTATATATTTTATTTACAACGGAGAGTAAATCTAAATTCTCCACTGTTAAATAGCGGGCTAATATTTCTTTAGCAAACGCTTCTTGGCTGTATATTCGATCGGATTCAAGCAGTGATTCCTTGTGTACAAAGCTTCCCTCTTTTTCAATTAGTAAACCACTGATAACCACATCAACTTCAGATGATGATCCTACTAATTGCTCATAAAAATCCTCTTTTACTATGTCATCTGCATCCACAAACCCGATATATTCTCCTTTAGCGGCCTTGATTCCTGTATTACGAGCCGAACTCACTCCTCCATTTTTTTTTGAAATGATTTGTATCCTAGGGTCTGAGAATGCACTTACAACCTCAAGGGTGTGATCGGTAGAACCATCGTCAACAACAATAATTTCAATAGCATTTAAACTTTGATTCAGGATCGCTATCAGTGTCTTTTCAATGAATTTTGCTCCATTGTAAACGGGAATAATAATACTAACTATTGGTGTTGTCATGATGTTTTTAAAAAGGGTTTAGCATAATACCACATTCCTAAGGCAAGCAGAGATTGCGCAATGGTACTGGCTATCGCTGTACCGACAAATCCCAACTGATAGGTTAATCCCACGCATAATAATACACTAGCGATTGAGGTATAAAAAAAGACTTTAAAAAATAGATTTTCTTTGTTGTTCGTTAACAAGACTAGCTTTCCAAACAGCTGATCTAAAAAAGAAAGCAGCGGGAACAATATCATAATTCGAAAGGCTAAAACGCTCTGTGTTGGTTGGCTGCCAAAAAGGATAGAGAAAATGAATTCTGAAAAGAGAAATAGAATTACAAGCCCCACGATATCAGCCAAAGCACCAAAACGAGCTAATTTCTTTATCTGTTGGATTGCCTTCGTTTTGTTTTCAAGCATCAATTTAGAGATATAGGGGTAAAATGCGTTGATAATCGGAGCTTGTAGGTTAGACACTGCGCGAATTACCTTCTCAGCTGTAGCGTAATATCCCACAGCAACATCATTCAACAAAAATCCCACAATCAATACATTGGCATTGGCAATTAACGCAATCTGAAACTCAGACAGAAAAAGATATTTCGCCTGACTCAGCTGTTCTTTTACTTGTTTAAAACCGCAAAAGGAAAATCGAATATTAAATTTTGATCTTACGACCCAAAGCGCCGATATTCCACTTAACAAAAAGCCGATAGATGTCAACAATGGCGCGTAATAATAATCGCTTTCTTGTTTGACTACAATGAAGATTAGAAGGGTACAGCTGGTCTTAAATATAACATTCAAATAAGTTATATATTTCATTTGCTGTAAGCCTTGAAAAAACCACACAGGAAATAGTGCTTGTCCAATAACCATGATATAAGTAAAGAGATATACTTCTAAATCCGCTCTAAACTTGGGTATAAGCATAACGGTAAGTAAAAAAACAACCGTGCTAATACAAAGCAAGAAAAGCTTTGTAGTCAATACTCTATTAAAAATAGTTTGAACAGCTTTCGTATCTCTGGATACAACCGAAACATCTCTTGTTGAAATTGTATTAAACCCATACTCCACCACAATTTGAAAAAAGGTTACGAATGCCAAAGCAAAACTTATCAAACCAAATTTTTCAACACCAACCACGCGAAGCAAGTAGGGAATCGTTAAAAAAGGCAAGAGTATATTTAAAACCTGTAATACCGTTAAGGACAGAAAATTGCCGATTAATACTTTAAAATTCTGTTCCTTAAAAAACATTTTGATCCGCTCCATAACAATCTGTTTATTCTAATACACTGTATTTTGGTCTTTTTGCTTTAGTTATATAATCTTCTGACTTAATTCGATTCACTTTCATTTCGATGCCTTCTTCCTGAAAAATGGAAACGGCAAAATCATACCACGAACAGCAGCGATCACCGCGATAATGATACAATCCAAAAGCTTTTTTCTCAACGAGGAGGGACATACAATATTGTACAACATCTACTGCATGGGTAGGACATCCTATTTGGTCGTCTACCACACTTATTTCAGAACGTGTTTGTGCCAAATTCAACATTGTTTTTCTGAAGTTATGACCAAAGACAGAATACACCCAAGAAGTTCGAATAATATAATGCTTACCTACTAAAGCTTGAATATATTGCTCTCCCTTTAATTTTGATGCACCGTAAACATTAATAGGATTTGGCGCATCTGTTACTTTATAGGGGGTATTTTGCTGACCATCAAATACAAAATCAGTAGAAACATGAAGCAATACTGTATCAAATTCCAAACATACCTCAGCCAAGTTTTTACATCCTTCAGCATTGACAAGGTACGCTGCTTCTACCTCCTCTTCCGCCTTTTCCACATTGGTATAAGCGGCTAAGTTAATACAATAGTCGGGTTGGAACTTCGAAAAGACAGCAACACAACTTGCTATCCTTGTGATATCCAAATCTTTACTCGATAAAAAAACAAAGTTAGCTTGCGGAAATTGAGGAGCGATAGTCTGTAGAGCTTGTCCCATTTGACCTGTTGCTCCAGTAACCAGAATTTGCATCATAATGGAGTTGTTTCTAGAAAAGAAGGCAGTAGCAAATCTTTATCTGAAATAAGATATTCTTGATCTAGTTCAGTCCAAGCAATGGCTAATGTAGGATCGCTATAAAGAATTCCATTTTCAGCTTCTTTGTTGTAATAATTATCACACTTATAAGCAAATATTGCCGTTTCACTCAGCACTAAAAACCCATGAGCAAAGCCCCTTGGAATAAATAACTGCTCTTGATTTACATCGTTTAAAATCAAGGTAAGATGCTGTCCATAACTAGGTGAATTTTTCCTTAGATCAACTACAACATCGAGAATTTCACCTTGAATAACGCGAACTAATTTTGCCTGTTGATAGGTTCCTTGCTGAAAGTGTAACCCACGTAAAGTGCCTTTTGTTGAAAATGATTGATTATCTTGTACAAAATCAACCTGTAATCCACTCACTCGTTCAAATAATTCGCGATTATAACTTTCAAAGAAAGAACCTCTATGATCGGTAAAAACCTTAGGTTTTACAACCAAACAACCGGAAAGTGCTGTAGTTCTTATTTCCATCTTATATGTTCTTTTTAGTATAATTTCTGTTGATCATAAAGACCCATTGACCCAGGAGAAACAAAACCAATCCTACAAGAGGAAATTGAATCTTTTTGCGAGATATCGAAATCAAACGCTCTCCTCTATTCTCGATAATTTTATCGGATTCACTTATTTCATATGCCTCAAATACAACAGAAGACGTTTGTGCTTGTATGGTTTTAATGGTTACTAACTCTTCTTCAAGTGCCTTCTTCTCCTTGAACACAGCAAGCAAATCTGTCGATGTTATTGTTTCTTTTTCTAATAGCTTATTTAGTTGCATCGTGAAGTGACCTATCTCTTCCTCTCTATTTTTTAAAAAGAGTTGGTGTAACTCTTTTGTTTTAGCAAAATGAGGAACGCGTTCTATTTTATCTACTAAATTATTCCAAAATAATTTAAAGTCAAATCCTTCTTTCGCTGTAACAACATACTTATAGTAATAAAAATCTGTCGCCAACAGGTTGAGCTTTGTTTTTGCCTCTTCAGCATGTGCCATTGAAATTGCGCCTGACGGTTCACTTTTAACATCATTCCTCTGATCAGCAAGCTCTTCTATCTTAAGGTCAACTAATCCCGCGTTTATCCATTGTTCATCTAGAAGATATTCTTCCATCCAAAGCTTGGCTACATCAATTGAGTTATAATTAAACACAATCGCAGTTTGCTTTCTTATTAGTCTATCGCCTTTTGTATCATTCTTCGACAAAACTAATGGTTCAGCTCCTTGTTTCTTATCCAAATAATAGCCTACACTAAAGCCTATACCTACAATTAATGTCAGATATATGCCATTCTTTTTTAAGTATTTCAATACTTTAAAAATACTGTTTTCTACAAAAAACTTCAAGTCAATTATATCCAATTCATTGTCGTGTTTGTTGCTATCTTTCATTTTTATTCTCTAAGGTTTTTACTTATAATCCTATAAAACTACTACATAATTCACAATAGTGTATCACTAGAAACAAAAAAGCACTCTATCAACTGTAGAGTGCGTCATTTGCAATCCTAAAATTACTACATTTTAAATATTTGTTCTAGTATTTTTATTGTAATCAAATACGTTGGTTTTACCCCTGTCGTACCCAATCCTCCAGAAGCCAAAGTACTTCCTGTTTCTAAAGGATTATCCGAAGCATAGTACGCATAGCGAACTTTTACGTTAGGATTAATGCTTTTGCGAATCTTTGAAGCAGATTGGATGGCTTTTTGATAGTGAGCCCCTTCCATCTCTAGTCCAATTACGCCCCAAGTAGAATCGTGGAAAAACTTCAACAAATCCTTATTTTGTAGAGAAGTTCCCAATACCGTAACCATGGTACCTCCTACTACCGGAATTCCGTTATTTTCAAACATATCAACGGTCAATTCATTGTCAAAAGGATAATTATCACCTGTTCCTTCGTTAATATGGGCAAATGGAATCATAATATCTCCTTTTCCCCCTTCTAAAATACCCGCTTTTCCCATAATGGAAACCGATTCAACATTGAGTTGAATCTGCTTTTTATAAGGCTTCAGCAATTCGTCTATCGTCTCATAGGCTTGTTCTCCAAACGCGTAATCCATCACGATAATCACAGGAGCTACTTCCCCTAGTTGAGCGTTTTTAAAGTTCGTATGCTCCAACTTAATCTGGGCTGTATCGAAAATTTGCACATCGATATTCGTTCCAGAATCGTCGGATAAGAAAATCATTCCCTCTTTTTCAGCACGTTCACGCACTAAGTTGCGCAAGGCTTTATTTTCGGGTTTACTCAACTCTTCGTATATTTCTGTTTCTTGGTCCACCTCCATTTCTCCTTTCATCACATAAGGAGCAAAGATAGAGTTCATCACACTGTGCATATTCGCACTAATAACGTGAATAGGGCGTTCTAAGAGTCCTTTTTCAACCAAAACACGCTTAATGCGATCTGACCAAATTTCTCCGTATATATGGTGTCCTAAACGCTCTCGCAATAGGGGACTAAACGTGATCGTTCGTTTGTTATTATCTACCTCTTCTTCGATTGCCAATTTTCCTAACCAATAAATGACATCCAAAAAGCGATCTGGATTTTCGGAACTGGCAAACTTCTCATATACAGCTAATACCTCCGCAAACGAGCGTCCTAATACATTAGCAAGATGAGAGATCGTTACTTCTTTATCCCTTAATTCCAACGGTTCTCTCTGCTTAGCAGCGAACTCTATTTTATTCCAATCGCGGGTTACTTTACCTTCTTCATCGATTAAAACTCTATTCTTAATCTTATGAGACTCAATAAAGATGAAAGTCAAATGCGTCAAAACATCATAAATATCAGAACGTCCTCGGGTAATTTCAATGTTCATCTGCTCTTCGTCTATGCGGTAACAGTTTCTTCTACGCTTTGGAGGTACAAGGGCTTGAAAGTGGGAAAAAGAATAACCTTCATCCGACGTTAAGTTGATATATCTACACTCTTCAATACCGATTGGCAATCGTTCGATAACATACAACAACCCGTCTAACTCTACCTTTTCTTCTGCGATAGTCCCATAGATTTCTGGGCGCAATTCAAGTAACGCCTCTCTTAACGTATCACCAGACACGCCCATGGGTTTATAGAAACCTCTGTTAAACAAATGACGCATGGTAATATAAATGCGCTCAATAGCGGCAGAAGAGACCTGTGCTCTTGTTCTTGAAATATTTTTAATCTCTCTCATAGTCTTCCAATTTTTTATTTCCTACTTATTCTATTTTCAGTTGATCGGCAATGATTCTATCATTGCTCAATCGCGGTAATTTATTTTGTCCGCCTAGTTTTCCTATGCTCTTCATATACTTTTGAAAGCCATCCTGCTCTACAGATCGAATCACTAGGGTACGCAATACCTTTCCGACAATTAAATCATCATAATATACATTTTGCTTGCGCAGGGCTTGATCGATTTTCAATGCAAATTCTTCCATATCCTCCGGAGCTTGTCCAAATTCGATAAACCATTCATGAAAAGGCAATCCATCTCCTGGCGTAATTTGAGGTGCGACAGTAAATTCATTGACCTCTACTGCAGTTCCTTCCATCGCTTGTTGTAAAGCCGTTTCTACTTCTTTGCCGATCACGTGTTCACCAAAAGCAGAAATAAAGTGCTTAATACGTCCTGAAACAACAATTCGATGTGGGTTGAGGTTAACAAATTGAACGGTATCACCAATATTATATCCCCATAACCCTGCATTGGTCGAAATAATCAAGACATAGTTAACGCCTACTTCTACTTCTCCGATGGTATAGCGTTTTGGATCTTCGGTAAAAAACTCCTCTACTTTAATAAATTCATAAAAAATCCCTGCGTTTAAAAGCAATAAAAGGCCCTTCTCTTTCTGTGAATCTTGGTAGGCAAAAAAACCTTCTGAAGCGGGAAACAATTCGATTGAGGGAACTTTTCTTCCGATTAACTGTTCAAATTTAGCGCGATAAGGTTCATAATTAACCCCTCCGTAAATAAATAAATTAAACTTCTTGAAAATTTCTCCCACTCCTTTTCCTTCTCTCGCTTTCAACCGTTCAAAATACATCTGCACCCAGCTGGGAATTCCAGAAATCACCGTCATATTCTCCTGTACGGTTTCTTCTACAATAGCGTCCACTTTCGTTTCCCAATCCTCAATACAGTTCGTCTCCCAACTTGGCAATCTATTTTTCTGTAAATAAGCAGGAACATAGTGTGCCACAATACCCGAGAGTCGACCTAGGTTAATTCCATTCTTTTGTTCAAGAATGGGACTTCCTTGTAAAAAAATCATCTTACCATCAACAAAATCAGCAATACCCGTTTCATGCACATAGGCTAAAATCGCATTTCGAGCAGCTTCAATGTGAAAGGGCATCGATTCTTTCGTCAAGGGAATATACTTCGCTCCTGAGGTTGTTCCAGAAGTTTTAGCAAAATAAAGTGGCTTTCCCTTCCACAATACATTTTCTTCTCCTTTTACCACGCGATCAACGTAGGGTTTTAGTCCCTCATAATCGCGAATAGGTACGTGTTGAGCAAACTGCTTCGCATCTTGAATAGTCTCGAATTGATGGTCTTTTCCAAAAGCGGTATACTTGGCTTGTGCTAGTAAATCCGCCAACACTTTAGCTTGTGTTTCTACAGGATTTTTAAGCCATTTCTGAGTTTTTTTATGGATAATCGAAGCAAATATTTTCGCTCCAAAAGATTTAATAGACATATTGTTTTTATTCTAAATCAATAAATAATTGAGCATCTAATGGATAATTGTCTTTCCACAATTCAAAATGCAGGTCCGGTTGACTTTGACTTACATTTTCTCTGTTCTCCTCTTGATTGTAGAGTCCCAAAACATCCCCCGCTTGTACGGTCTCATATTTACTCTTCGTAAGGGAGGACAAATGCTTGTACACCGAACTAACCCCTTCTTCATGCAATACAATAACTGTATAGCCATCGTTGATCGTCCAATCGACAAAAATTACAGTTCCTTTTGCCACTGATTTAACCATGGAATTCTTAGCCGCGGTGAAATCAATACCAAAATGAGAAGATTTTGGATCGTATTTTCGAACAATTGTACCTTCAATAGGAGAGAAAAGAACCATCGTAACCCTAGCTTCTGCATTTGTAAAAAGATTGTACTTATCTTCTAAACGCACATATTCTCGAAGTTCTAAATCCTTCTCACTCGGTGTAGTATGTTCAATTGTATTAATTGGTGTTTCCGTTTTTCTCAGGGAATCAACACTTGCTGAGGTAATCTCAATATCACCTAGTAACACGCGTTTAACCGCAGCAACATATTGTTCATTCTTTTTGATTTCCGTTTCTAATGAATCTACTTTTAAGGCTAAATCCACTGATTTTTGTTTCAACTCCGACGAAGAATAGCCCGGAATATATTCCTTTAAAGGCGTAACAATAAGTAAAATAACATTGGAAACAAGTAACAAAAAAACAATTGTTGTCGTTGCACCTACCACATTTAAGAGGTTTAGTTTAAATGAACTGATGTCTTCAAACGTTCGATCGTTCACTACCACCACTCTATATTTATCTAGAAGTCGTTTCTTCCATTTGTTCCATTGAAGTCCTTTCTTAGACATAAGCTACTTGTTTTCCACACAAATATAAACATTAAAAAAGTTGACTTCTTCTCTTTTTTGCTTTTATTCACATATTAAATTGGTCATAATGTTAATATTACCAATCAAAAAGTTAAATAATCGAATCCTTCAATAAACGGAATCAGTTTTTCTTCCTATATTTGTTTTTATTAAAATCTTCAAACAAAATAATATGAACTCATTACATATTTTTTTAGGAATGGTTGGACCATGGCAAATAATAATTATTGTTGCCTTAATTTTATTGTTATTTGGTGGTAAAAAAATTCCTGAATTGATGAAAGGATTAGGAACTGGAATCAAGGAATTCAAAGATGCTACTAAAGACGAAAATGCTCAACAGACATCTAAGAAAGATACGACTAAAGAAGACAACTCTAGAACAGAATAAATCCATTTAGATCTCGATATTTACATGCGTTATACTCAAAGTATAACGCATTTTTTATTGCATTTTTTTAAAAAAAATGCCCGTTGAAACAACGTTCAACAGGCACTTCACTTATAAAACATAATAAAAACACTACTTAACTTAACTTTTTCTTCAAAAAACCTTAGTTACATTTTCTTTTAAAATATAAACAAAGACTGTGCCAAAGTGTGTTTTTAAATTTAATATTATAGGATCATGGAGAGTTGTACTCGTTTTTTTACTTGATCAACATCAACGACTTTAACTTGAACATGCTGATGCAGTTTCACGACTTCATTTACATCAGAAACGAATCCTTCTTTGAGCTGTGAAATGTGTACCAAACCACTTTCTTTGATTCCCACATCCACAAAACAACCGAAGTTGGTAATGTTATTTACAATTCCAGGCAAAACTTGTCCAATTTTTAAATCCGCAAGTTGCTTTACTGCTGGGTCAAATTCAAAAACTTTAGCTGCCTTTCGCGGATCTAATCCAGGTTTTTCTAATTCTTTCAAGATATCCGTCAGCGCTAACACACCAATATCAGCAGTTTCATAGCGTTTTACCTCGATTTTACCAATAGCCTCTTTATTTGAAATTAACGCATCTACTGTTACATTTAGATCTTTCGCCATTTGCTGTACAACGGGATAGGCTTCGGGATGAACGGCAGAATCATCTAAAGGATTTATCGCATTCTTAATGCGAATGAAAGCAGCCGCTTGTTGATACGCCTTTTCTCCTAGACGCGGTACTTTTTTCAACCCTGTACGAGAAGTAAATGCACCATGCTCTGCTCTATATTGCACGATATTCTCTGCCATTTTTTCTCCAATACCCGAGACATAGCTCAACAGTGATTTACTTGCAGTATTGATGTTAATTCCCACTTTATTCACGCATTTCATTACGACAGCATCCAATTCGCTTTTCAGTAGCGTTTGATCGACATCGTGCTGATACTGTCCCACTCCAATTGATTTGGGATCAATTTTCACTAATTCAGCTAGTGGATCTGCTAATCGACGTCCTATTGAAACGGAACCTCTAACAGTTACATCGTAATTGGGAAATTCTTCTCTTGCTATTTTAGAGGCAGAGTACACAGAGGCACCTGCTTCGTTAACGATGAATACTTGTACAGGTTTATCAAAGGCTATCTTCTTAATAAAGAATTCCGTTTCTCTGGATGCCGTTCCATTTCCAATGGCTATAGCCTCAATGCGATACGAATTGACCATTGATCTCACCTTTTTCATCGCAATAACGCTGTCTTTTTGTGGTGGATGAGGGTAAATGGTTTCGTTGTACAACAAATTGCCGTTTTCATCTAAACACACAATTTTACACCCCGTTTTATACCCGGGATCAATCGCTAGGATACGCTTTTCTCCTAAAGGAGAAGCAAGGAGTAACTGTGCTAAATTATCGGAAAATACGGCAATGGAATTGGCGTCGGCCTTGGCCTTGGCCTCTCCTAATACCTCATTGGACAAAGCGGGTTCTAACAAGCGCTTATAACTATCTGCAATGGCTTTTTGTACATAAGGTACCGCATCTCCTTTGCCTTTAATTAGGGTTTGTTCGATAAACTGAATAGCATCTTCTTTAACCACACCAATATTCACGCGAATATACCCTTCTTTTTCAGCACGCAAAACGGCTAACAAACGATGAGCAGGCATTTTGTATAACGGTTCAGACCAGTCGAAGTATTGTTCAAACTTTTGTGCACCCTCCTCTTCCATTTTAGCTTTTACAACTTTAGTTCCCACAACAGCCTCGCGTTGAAACTTTCTTCTCAAGGCTTTGCGGATATGCAAATGCTCGTTAATCCATTCGGCAATGATATCACAAGCTCCTTGGATCGCTTTTTCTTCGTCTTCCACTTCTTTAGTAATATACTTTCGTGCAATCGATGCTATATCTGTTGCGTTTTGCGCCATAATTACCTTCGCTAATGGTTCCAATCCTAACGCTCTAGCGGTATCTGCTTTGGTTTTACGCGTCTTTTTATAGGGTAAATACAAATCCTCAATTTCAACTAAATCAAAGCTCTGTTCAATTTTTGTACGCAATTCAGCTGTTAACTTTCCTTGCTCTTCAATAGAAGCTAAAATCGACTCCTTGCGTTTGACAATTCCAACGTATAAATCGCGGTACTTGGCAATTTTTTCAATGGCCACTTCGTCTAAATTTCCAGTTCTATCTTTTCTATAGCGAGCAATAAAAGGGATGGTACAAGCTTCATCTAACAAGGCTAACGTGTTTTCAATGCTCTTAGTAGAAGCATCCAAGGCTTGTTGAATAAAATGAATCAACGTCATAATATATTATTTTAAGAATAGCTAAAATACTACCTTTGCGCCAATAAATAAATGAGATGAAGTTTTTATTCTTTTACATTTTCGCCATCAACTACATAACGTTCTCTATGTTCAAGATAGACAAGGAACGGGCGATCAAACACAAGAATAGGATCTCTGAAAAAAACCTACTTACGCTTTGCTTTTTGGGCGGTAGTGTAGGAGGGTGGCTGGCGATGAGACATCTGCGCCACAAAAACGCCAAACAAAGTTTTAAACTCAAGTTTTATGCGGTGTTTATTATTCAAGTTGTCTTGTTTTTTGCTTTGTTTAAGCGATAAGCAGGGGAGAGAACAACAAAAAAAGGCATTTACTTGCGTAAATACCTTTTTTCTATTTTTTGTGTTTTTGCTCAATTTAAGAACAAGCGATTTTATTCACTCGATTAGCATGACGTCCGCCTTCAAAAGCTGTATTCAAAAACGTTTCTACCATAGCAATGGCTTGTTCAATAGAAGTGAAACGAGCGGGAATACTGATCACATTCGCATCGTTGTGTAAACGCGCTAATTCGGCAATTTCTTTAGTCCAACACAACGCACAACGCACCCCTTGGTGTTTGTTGGCAGACATGGCAATTCCGTTTCCGCTTCCGCAAATAACAATACCGAAATCTACAGTTCCATTTTCCACTGCTGTGGCTACTTGATGACCAAAATCCGGGTAATCTACTGAATCAAAACTATCTGTTCCAAAGTTTAGTACTTCGTGCCCTTGGGCTTGTAAAAAATCGACAATGGCCTTTTTATAGGCTGGCCCTGCGTGATCATTTCCGATTGCTATTTTCATGTGTGTTGTTGTGTTATTATTCGTGTACAAAGGTAAAACTTTTGCCTTTTATAATCCTAATTCTTCAACAGCTATTTGACGCATTTCCACCTTTCTAACTTTACCAGAAATGGTCATTGGAAAAGAAGAAACAAACTTCCAATACTTTGGTATGCGATAATGGGCTATCTTCTGATCACAGAATGCGCGCATACTTTCACCCGTTGCTGTTTTGCCCTCTTTCAAAATTACCCAAGCCATTACTTCCTCACCATATTTCTCACTTGGTACGCCAATTACTTGTACATCCGCAACATCTGGGTGGGTGTATAAGAAATCTTCAATCCACTTCGGTGAAATATTCTCACCACCGCGAATGATTAAGTCTTTAATACGCCCGGTAATGGCGATATAACCTTCCTCATCCATCGTCGCTAAATCTCCTGTGTGCATCCATCTATTTTCGTCCAATACTTCAGCAGTTAGAGTGCGATTATTCCAGTATTTCAACATAACAGAATACCCACGAGTACACAATTCACCTGCTTCTCCTCGTGGAACGATGCCCCCTGTTTCTGGATCGACAATTTTAATCTCCAAGTGATCTTGTACCGTTCCAACTGTACTTACTTGTTTTTTAAGATCGATGCCAATATGGGTTTGCGTAGATACAGGAGATGTCTCCGTCATACCATAACAAATACTGATCTCATCCATATTCATTTCCGTTTTTACGCGTTTCATCACGTGTTCTGGACAGAGGGATCCTGCCATAACTCCGGTGCGCAAAGACGATAAATCGTAGCTTTTAAAATTGGGTAGCTGTAGTTCAGCAATAAACATAGTGGGAACTCCATAGAGTGAAGTACACTTTTCACGCTCTACTACTTCTAGCGTTTTTACGGGATCAAAACTATCATTGGGAATCACAATCGTTGCCCCGTGTGACGTACAACATAAATTGCCAATCACCATACCAAAACAATGATAGAAGGGTACAGGAATACACACGCGATCTTTTGACGTGTACTTTAATCGTATACCAATAAAATAACCATTGTTTAAAATATTGTGATGGGTAAGTGTCACTCCTTTAGGAAAACCCGTTGTTCCTGAGGTATATTGAATATTCACGGCTTCACCAAACTGAACAGAAGCCTCAATTTCATTTAAAACCGCGAGATCCACCGTTTGTCCATTGGCGACGAATTGATTCCATTCCTCCACTAAAAATACCACTTCTTTCAGCGAGGGACAGTCTTCACGCACGACGGCTATCATTTTTCGGTAGTCACTCGTTTTATAAGATTCAGCAGAAATAATCGCTTTTATTTCCGATTGATTCACGGCAAATTCTAACTCATGTGCGCGATAAGCGGGATTTAAATTCACTAAAATTACCCCTATACGGGCAGTTGCATATTGTAAAAGTACCCATTCGTAGCAATTCGGTGCCCAAATTCCAACGCGATCTCCCTTCTCAATAGATAAAGCTAAAAGTGCTTGCGCAACTGCAGTTGTTTGTTGATGAAATTGGCGATATGTGGCTCTATAATTTTGATGTGCACTGATTAGTGCTTCATTGTCAGGATATAGTTCTGTTATTTTTCTTAAATTCTCACCTATTGTTTCTCCCAGTAAAGGAATATTTGATGCGCCATGCACATAGGATATTGCTTTCATAGTTTGCTTTGATTATTAATGATTGGTTTTCCTAAAATACAAAAAAAAGTAGATGGTTAACTGAATATTTCACTTTTACAAGTAATTGCATCTACCTAAAAAGTCACCTTTTGTAACCTAAAAAACACAAGTATTCCACTTTTTTAAAAAAAAGTTAAGGATAGGCAAGAGAAAAAGGTCTTCATTTTGTAAAAAAAGAATAAAATGACCAAATACTAAGAAAAAAAGAAATACTTTTGTCCTTAGTTTTCGGTGTGAATTACACTTTTAAGGCAAAAAACAAGCAGAAACCCATTGAAAAGACTTAGACCTCAACTGATTCTTCTTGTTGCCTTTACCAAAAAAATGAAAAACTATGTTTCGATATAGTGAGGATTAGCACACTTTTTAGCCCCAGTAATTCACAATAATAACACAAAAAATAGACTTTTATTCTCCGGAGTAAAGAGTATTTCGTACATTTAAACAACTTTCCGCACCTCAAGAGGTTGGGAAAAAAACTCAAAAAATGGCAAAAAAAATTAAACATAAAAAGAAAAAACAATTTGATTTTTCAACTAAGATTTTAAAGTTTTTAGGAAAAAATCCAACTAAATCTTATAATTATAAACAAGTAGCTGCTCAATTGGAAGTAGTCGATACCCAGGGCAGAAACGAAATCATTAAAGAACTAAAATTCTTGCTTTCCAAAACGCTTATCGAAGAAGTAGAACTAGGTAAGTATCGCTTTGTACCAAAAGCGAATTACGTAGAAGGTCATATAGATATGACGAGTAAAAAAACCGCCTATTTGGTGAGTGAAGAATTGGAAGAGGATGTTTTCATTCCGACAAATAATCTAAACAAAGCACTTGATGGAGATTTAGTAAAAGCCTATATCTACAACAAGCGAAAA
This sequence comes from Myroides sp. C6-3, assembly GCF_050522425.1. Lineage (NCBI taxonomy): Bacteria > Pseudomonadati > Bacteroidota > Flavobacteriia > Flavobacteriales > Flavobacteriaceae > Myroides > Myroides sp. C6-3. The sequence goes on from NZ_JBMVQP010000013.1 coordinate 85,266, forward strand.
GGCAGAAAACCAGAGGCAGAAGTTGTTGAGGTACTAGAACGCCATCGCACACAATTTGTTGGGGTTATTGACATTCAAAAGAACTTTGCCTTTGTTACAACAGCAGATGCCAAGATGTATACGGATATTTTTATCCCCAAAGACAAGTTTTTGGATGCACAACCGGGAGATGTAGTACTCGTTGATTTGGAAGATTGGCCTGAAAAAGCAGATAGTCCATTTGGTAAAGTGGTTAAAGTACTTGGAAAACAAGGAGAGCACAACACGGAAATCCACGCAATTTTAGCGGAATATGGTTTACCAAGTGAGTTTCCGAAAGAAGTAGAGGAGTTTGCCAACAAACTGGATACTTCCATTCAAGAGGAGGAAGTAGCAAAACGCCGTGATATGCGTGAAGTACTAACGTTTACCATTGATCCAAGAGATGCCAAAGACTTTGACGATGCCCTATCCTTTCAAACACTAGAAAATGGAAACTACGAAATCGGGGTACACATTGCTGACGTATCACACTATGTTCAAGAAGGAACTATTTTAGATGATGAAGCCTTTCACCGTGCTACTTCCGTATATTTAGTGGATCGCACCGTTCCCATGCTACCTGAAGTATTATCGAATTTTGCTTGTTCACTTCGACCAAATGAAGATAAATATACCTTTTCTGCTGTATTTGAGATGAATACTAAAGGCGAACTTGTCGACTCTTGGTTTGGACGTACAGTTACGCATTCTGATCAACGTATGGCATACGAAGAGGCTCAATACATCATCGAAACACAAGATCGTACCATTCCAGAATCGATTTCTATCACTAGTGAAGCTCAAGAAGTGAGTGAAGAAGTAGCCCATGCTGTACTAACACTAAATCGCTTGGCCATTATCTTGCGTCAAAAACGAATGAAAGCGGGAGCAATTTCCTTTGATAAAGTAGAGGTAAAGTTCAACCTGAACAACGAGAGCGAACCCGTTGGTGTATTCTTTAAAGAAGCAAAAGAAGCCAACCACTTAATCGAAGAGTTTATGCTATTGGCAAACCGAAAGGTTTCCGAATTCATTGGCAAACAAAAGAAAACATTTGTCTATCGTATACACGATGAACCAGACCAAGACAAACTATTTGGATTACAAGCAGTTATATCAAGATTTGGACATTCATTAAACTTTAAGTCAAGAGATACGATTTCCAAATCACTGAACGAATTATTGAAAAACGTTCAAGGAAAAAAAGAACAAAATTTAGTAGATACCTTGGCTATTCGAAGTATGAGTAAAGCAAGTTATTCGACGCAAAACATTGGACACTATGGTTTGGCATTTGATTACTATTCTCACTTTACGTCGCCTATTCGTCGTTATCCCGATGTAATGGCACACCGTTTGCTAGAATTTTACTTACACAATGGAAATTCAGTCAATGCAGAAGAATATGAAACGAAGTGTAAGCACTGTTCAGCTATGGAGAATTTAGCGGCTAATGCAGAGCGAGATAGCATCAAATACATGCAGGTGAAATACATGAAAGATCAACAAGATAAAGCCTTTGTTGGCGTTATTTCTGGTGTAACAGAATGGGGTATTTACGTAGAAATCATCGAGAATAAATGTGAGGGAATGGTTCGCATACGCGAAATCAAAGAGGATTATTACGTTTACGATGAAAAGCAATATGCTTTGGTTGGTCAAGCGACAAACAACACGCTTCAACTAGGGGATACAGTCGTTGTTTCTGTAAAGAACGCCGATTTAGTAAAAAAACAATTAGACTTTAATTACATACAAAAACTGAGCTAAGATGAGAAAAATCGCTTTGTTATTTATTGCACTGTGCGGAACAATTGGATTTGCGCAAGAAGTCAAACAAGTAGGGGAATTTAAACGCGTAAATGTCTTTGACAAAATTGAGTTAACACTCATCCCTGATACAGAAACGAAAATGGAAGTTTCAGGAACCAACGCAGAAGAAGTAAATTTTGTCAATAAAAATGGAAACTTAAAGATTCGAATGAATATTTCCAAGAGTTTCCAAGGCGGTGACGTACGCATCAAATTGCACTACAAAGATTTAGAAGAAGTAATCGCTGAAGAAGGTGCTACCATATCAGGTACAGAAACACTTAAAGCGACGAGTTTAGCAATAACAAGCAAAACAGGAGCATCAATCGATTTGAAAATAGAAGCTCAAAAAGCTACGGTAAGAGCCTATACAGGGGGTGTTATGACCCTAACAGGCAAGGTGAGTACTCAGGATGTTCTTGTCAATGCTGGAGCCTCTGTATACAATGAAAAACTCCTTAGTGAGCAAACAGAAGTTACTGTCAATGCAGGTGGAACAGCCAAGGTCAATGCAACGGAATTAGTCGATGCGAAAACCCGTGCAGGCGGTGAAATCATTATCTTTGGAAACCCTAAGAAAATCACTGAAAAAGTGGTGATGGGTGGAAGTATCAAAAAGGAGAAATAAAAGTATTTATTTTTTTCTTCTCCATTTGTCATAAAAAGCTGTACCTTGCAGTAGGTAATAAACATAGGTGCCAATATAGCTAGTATATTGGCATTTTTAATTGTGGTAAATGATAGATGACTTACTTACAGGTGTTACCTTAGGTTTCTTCCTAAGTTTCATGATTGGCCCTGTATTTTTTATTCTTATTGAAACGAGTATTACAAGGGGAATCCGTGCAGCTCTTGCTTTTGACATGGGCGTTATTCTCGCAGATGCCTTATTTTTCACCATCGCTTTTTTTAGTAGTTTTCGCTTGATTAATTCGATCAAGGATGATCCTGCTCTCTTTATTTTTGGAGGATTATTGATGTTAACCTATGGAATTATTTCCTTTGTCAAGCTAAAAAAGGTACAAGTTCACACGATTCAAATCGCACCGCCTAATCTTAAAAAAGAGTATTTAAACTTGTTTGTAAAAGGTTTCTTACTCAATTTTATCAATGTAGGTGTTTTGGGCTTTTGGTTAGCTATTATCATTACTTTAGGTCCTCAAATGGACATGGATACGGAGCGAATGTTTATTTTCTTTCTCTTTGCGATAGCGGCCTACTTTGTAACAGATATCTTTAAAATACTCCTTGCAAAACAGCTGAGAAAGAAACTAACTGCAGAAAATATTCTCAAAGTTAAAAAAATCAGCAGTATTTTACTGATCATCTTTGGCGTTATTATTATGGTTAAAGCCTTTATTCCGACGTCAGATAAGGAACTAAACTTACCACTTCCCAAACTGGAACGAAAATAATATATAGAAAAAGAACCCTTTTGGGTTCTTTTTCTATGCCTTAATATGGTGGAACGTAGCTTTCTTTGAATTCAAGTGGATCAAGCGCAAAAGTTGGGGAGGAAGTTGTAAAATAATATATTTGCATCATGATGGATAGCAAAGAAATACTAA